>NZ_JBSIUP010000009.1:0-84080 GCF_053654055.1 Ursidibacter sp. B-7004-1
GGCGACAAAGGTCCTACAGGTGACCAAGGTCCTACTGGTGACCAAGGTCCTACAGGCGACAAAGGTCCTACAGGTGACCAAGGTCCTGTAGGCGACAAAGGTCCTACTGGTGACCAAGGTCCTACTGGTGACCAAGGTCCTGCAGGTGAGCAAGGTCCTACAGGCGATAAAGGTCCTACCGGTGAAGCAGGTCCACAGGGCGACAAAGGCCCTACAGGTGAAGCAGGTCCACAGGGCGACAAAGGCCCTACAGGTGAAGCAGGTCCACAGGGCGACAAAGGCCCTACAGGTGAAGCAGGTCCACAAGGTGACAAAGGCCCAGATGGCGACAAAGGCCCACAAGGTGACAAAGGTCCACAAGGTGACAAAGGTCCTCAAGGTGAACAAGGCCCACAAGGTGAAAGTGGCGAAAATGGTAAAAAAGCAACTGCAGCCATTACCGATAATGGCGATGGAACTCATACAATTACCATCACAAATCCAGATGACACCACAACTACCACTACTGTAAAAGATGGTAAGAAAGGGGATAAAGGCGATAAAGGCGATCCAGCAAAAGTAATAGCAGGCAAAAATATGCTTATTAAAGATGCTGGTACTAGCGAACCGAATGCGGTTATCGTTGAGTCTACTCCTCACGTAGAGTACGAAAGTGTAACGGTAGGTGATGTTAATATTAATAAAGATGGTATCAGAGTAGGTGATGTGAAAATTGCCACTGACGGTATTAATGCAGGTAGTAAAAAAGTTACTAACGTTGCTCGTGGAACAGCTCCAACAGATGCTGTAAATGTAGCACAACTTAATGAAAGTGTTGGTGCAGTGAATAGCCGTATTAATAAAACGGATAAAAATTTGCGTGCTGGTGTTGCGGGTGCAATGGCTTCAGCTGGGTTATATCACGCTACATTACCAGGTAAATCAATGGTAGCTGCTGGTATGGGTACTTATAAAGGTGAAAGTGCAGTAGCAATAGGTTACTCTCGTTTATCTGCCAACGGAAAAGTAGGCATTAAAGCCTCTGTGAATGCAAATACTCGTGGCGACTTCGGTGCTGCGGCAAGTGTTGGATATCAATGGTAATGCTATTGCTTACTTAAATAGAGAGTAACTAACATAAATCTGTACCCCAAAAGTGAATATTCACTGAGTAGGGTGCAGATTTTTTTAGATACAATTCTTTAGAGATTTCAGGTGTGTGTAACAATGAAAAATAGACCAAACTATCAGGTCAGAGCTTCAATTTTGCGAAGTAGTCTATAATTAACTCACAAGCAAGACGGACTTTTTCTGATTGAATTCGTTGTAGCGTAACTAAATAAAGTGGAACAGATGGTAATTGCCAATCGCTAAATAGTTGGATTAACTCACCGCTTGTAATATCAGCTTGAACGTCATCAATTGGCTGGATTGAAATGCCTAGCCCACGCATTGTTAAACGGCGACTTGCATAGAGCGTATTGCAACTGATGCGATAGATTGGAGTAATAGTTTGTTTTTCATTACCATTATTAAATGTCAGTGAAGTAAAGTTAGGGTTTGAAAAATCGATCCAGTCTAACTTGGCTAATTCTACTAAACTGGTTGGGATAGCTTTATCTTGAAAGTATTGACGATGAGCAACAATAGCCCATTTAAAATCATAAATATGGCGTGCAATCATATTATTAGTTAAAACCCCTGTTCCTGAACGCAAGGCGATATCAACACGTTGTTCTAATAAATCAATTACTTTATCTTCAAATAATAGGTTTAAACGAAATTCAGGGTGGTTATCTAAAACCGATTTGAATGCACTCGTAAGTAGGCTATCTGTAAGCCCTGTTACACAAGCAATAGTTAATTGACCTATTGGTTGAGAACGCAAAATTTCCACACTTTTCATTGCATCTTCGGCACTTTGTTGCATTTTGGCTGCGTGCTGATAGAAAACCTCACCAGCTTCAGTCAGTGATAATTTGCGAGTGGTACGATTTAATAATTTAATATTTAGTTGAGTTTCAAGTTTTTGAATGGCTTGCGTAATAGCAGATGGTGTTAATGAAAGCTGATTGGCGGCAGCTTGCATTGAACCTTGTTCAACTACTGTAGTAAAAATAGTGATAGATTTATAATCGTACATAACACACCTTTGGCGAACTTTATTAAGTTATGCTTAATAGTGTATTTATAAAATTGATAATGATCAAATTTCTTTAATCATTATAATGCCATTCAAGAGCCTGACTTTTGTCAGGCTTATCATTTTTTTATAGAAGGAAAGTAAAATGAATCAATTATTAGACAAATTCAGCCCAGTGGTTTTCTTATTCGTGCGTATTGTTACAGGCTATATGTTTTTATTACACGGTACGGCGAAATTTTTTGAATTTCCAGTATCAATGACAGGCGGGAACGGTAGCGTAGAGCTATTTTCTTTATTCGGTCTTGCTGCTATTTTAGAAGTAGTTGGCGGTATCTTTATTATTTTAGGTTTGTTCACACGTCCAACAGCTTTTTTACTCTCTGGTCAAATGGCGTATGCGTATTTCATCGTGCACGCAACAGCGGAAAATGTATTACAGCCAATGCTTAACAAAGGGGAACTAGCTGCATTATATTCAGTTGTCTTCTTATTGTTTGTGGTAACGGGGGCTGGTAAATTATCGCTTGATCAGAAGTTTTTTGGTAAAAACTAATTCGCTACTCTATTAAGTCAAAATCATTATGAAGTCCCCTAATTAAAGGGGATTTTTATTTTCTCTCTACTTTAATTTACAAATTTCTGTAAGAATCTCACCGCTTGTTGCTGTTTTATAGTATCCTTTCTGCTTTAGTCATTCCTTTGTAAGAGAGTATTTCCTTTGAGTAAACGCCGATTAACCCAAAATCAACAACGTCGTATTCAATCTAATCATCATAAAAAAATCAGTAAAAAAGAATTTGAGTGGCAAGATGAAATGCTTGGCGATATTCAGCAAGGTATTGTCGTTACTCGCCACGCCAAACACGCTGATGTGGAAACGGAAAGCGGTGAGATTTTTCGTTGTAATTTACGCCGTACACTAAAGAATGTTGTTGTGGGAGATGTGGTTTCTTGGCGGTTAGGAAATGAGCAATTACAAGGAATAAGTGGTGTCATTGAAGCGATTTATCCACGCAAAAATGAATTAAGTCGCCCTGATTATTATGATGGTATCAAAGTAATGGCGGCAAATATTGATCAAATTATTATTGTGTCTGCGGTATTACCCCAACTGTCGTTGAATATTATTGATCGTTACTTGGTCATTTGTGAAAATGCGAATATTCCTGCTTTGATTGTGTTAAATAAAATTGATCTGCTTGATGCTCAAGCTCGTCAAGAAGTCGAAAAACAGTTGGCAATTTATCAAAAAATTGGGTATCAAACGCTCTGTTTATCGGCAGATAGTGGTGAAAATATGGCAACATTAGATGCTTATTTAGCACAAGGTACTTCTATTTTTGTTGGGCAATCAGGTGTTGGAAAATCAAGCTTAATTAACCGCTTATTACCTGAAGTGAATGCTCAAACAGGGGCTGTTAGTGATACTTCAGGGCTAGGGCAACATACTACTACTGCCTCTCGTTTATATCATCTACAACAAGGGGGGAATTTAATTGATTCACCCGGGATTCGTGAATTTGGATTATGGCATTTAGAACCTGAACAGATTACTCAAGGCTATCGTGAGTTCCAATCTGTATTGGGGACTTGCAAATTCCGAGATTGTAAGCATAAAGATGATCCGGGTTGTGCAGTGCGAGAAGCGGTTGAATTGGGTAAGATTGATTCTGTTCGCTTTGAAAACTATCATCGTTTAATTGAAAGTCGTGAGGAAACAAAAAGCCAGCGACATTTTCGTAAAGAGGATTTGTAAAATTGTAAATCTAAAATTTGCAAATCATTTTCATTTGCTTAATTTCCGAGAAAGTATATAATAGAAAGTGCGTAAGACCATAACTTTTTTAAGGAGATTAAAATGAAAAAAATAGTCGCGCTCTTAGGTACAATTTTACTTGCTGCTACACCGTTGTCAGCAAAACAATTTAAAGTTGTCACAACCTTTACTGTTATTCAAGACATCGCTCAAAACGTAGCGGGTGATAAAGCAGTGGTAGAATCTATCACTAAACCGGGTGCTGAAATCCACGATTATCAACCGACCCCACAAGATGTTGTAAAAGCACAATCTGCCGATTTAGTGCTTTGGAATGGAATGAATTTAGAACGTTGGTTTGAGCGTTTCTTCACTCAAGTGAAAGATAAACCAGCGGTAGTAGTAACAGAAGGTATTACCCCAATTTCAATTTATGAAGGCCCATACAAAGATATGCCAAACCCACACGCTTGGATGTCTACCAAAAATGCCTTAATTTATATTGAAAACATTCGTCAAGCATTGGTGAAGTATGACCCAGAGAATGCAGAAGCCTATAATAACAATGCAAAAGCTTATGTAGCAAAAATCACTGCGTTAGATGAGCCACTTCGTGCAAGACTAAATAATGTGCCTGAAGCACAGCGTTGGTTGGTAACTAGCGAAGGTGCATTCAGCTATTTAGCACAAGATTATGGCTTTAAAGAACTCTACTTATGGCCGATCAATGCAGATGCTCAAGGCACTCCGCAACAAATCAAAAATGTTATCAAGAAAGTACGTGAGCATAAAATTCCTGTCGTATTTAGCGAAAGTACAATTTCTGATAAACCTGCAAAACAAGTCGCAAAAGAAACAAAAGCGAAATACGGTGGCGTGCTTTATGTAGATTCTCTATCTACTAAAGAAGGTGCTGTACCAACCTATATCGATCTATTAAATGTTACTGTAAGTACCATTGTAAAAGGTTTCGAAAAATAATAGGTTGTAATCAATGAGAGATCACGTAAGTTCGCTTTCTGTTAAAGATGTTACTGTACGTTATAACAATGGGCACACAGCCATTCACGATATTAGCTTTGACCTAAATGGTGGCACTATTTGTGCATTACTTGGGGTCAATGGTAGTGGAAAATCAACTTTATTTAAGAGCATTATGGGGCTAGTAAGCCCCCAAGGGCAAATTCATATCTGTGGTATGCCTGTTAATCAGGCATTAAAGCAAAATTTGGTTGCCTATGTGCCGCAAAGTGAAGAAGTGGATTGGCAATTTCCTGTTTCAGTTTATGACGTAGTAATGATGGGACGCTATGGTTATATGAACTTCTTACGCTTGCCAACAGCGTTAGACAAGCAGAAAGTGCTTGATGCAATGGAGCGAGTCAATATTGCTCACTTGCGTGATCGCCAAATTGGTGAGCTTTCTGGCGGGCAAAAAAAGCGAGTTTTTCTTGCCCGAGCCTTAGCACAAGAAAGCCAAATTATTTTGCTAGATGAACCTTTTACAGGGGTTGATGTAACCACTGAAAACGCAATTATGGATCTATTGAAACAATTGCGAAATGAGGGGCATCTTATTCTTGTTTCCACACATAATCTAAGTTCTGTTCCCAGTTTTTGTGACCAAGCAGTAATGATTAACCGAACCGTTCTTGCAACAGGTGCGATTGAGACGACTTTCACGCCTGAAAATCTAGAACGAGTGTTTGGCGGAGTATTGCGTTATCAACATTTTCTTGCGGAGCAACCAGATCAACGCAAGGAATTGTAATGATTGAATGGTTACTTGAACCTTTCTCTTATGATTATATGTTTAAAGCCATAGTGGCAAGCGGTGCGATAGGGGCAGTCTGTGCTTTTCTTTCAGCTTATTTAATGTTAAAAGGCTGGTCGTTAATTGGTGATGCACTTTCTCACGCTGTCGTTCCGGGTGTTGCTTTGGCATACGCATTTTCATTACCTTATGCGATAGGGGCATTTTTTTCAGGCTTTATTGCAACTATTGCTATTTTAGCGATCAAATCTGTTACCAAATTAAAAGAAGATGCCATTATTGGTTTTATTTTCAGTACTTTTTTTGCTTTTGGGTTACTGATTATTTCTATCAATCCAACATCAGTAAATGTGCAGTCTATTATTCTTGGTAATATTTTAGGTATTGCCGATGAGGATATGTTACAGGTTGCTATCATTCTTGGGGTTTCACTCTTTTTTCTGATTATTTATTGGAAAGATTTATTACTTGTCTTTTTTGATGAAGTGCAAGCAAAAGCTGTCGGTATTTCACCTATTCGACTTAAAATTCTATTTTTCTCTCTACTCAGTGCTTGTATTGTAACTGCTCTACAAAGTGTGGGTGCAATTTTAGTCATTGCGATGGTGGTTACTCCTGGGGCAACTGCTTACTTACTGACGGATAGATTTGGAAAATTACTGATTATCTCAATTATTCTTGGTGGCGTAACTGGTTCCGTTGGAGCTTATTTAAGTTATTTTGCAGATGGTGCAACGGGTGGATTTATTGTTTCATTACAAACGCTGATTTTCCTAATCGCCTTTTTCTTTGCACCTAAATATGGATTATTACCCCGTAAATTTGCAAAAAAATCACCGAAAGTAACCGCTTACGGAGAGAACAATAATGTTTGATACCGTTATAAATTGGTTTGCTGAACCACTTTCATATCCTTTTATGCAACAAGCGTTAATTGTCGCTTTGGTTGTCGGTGTCGTTTGTGCAACCTTATCGTGCTATTTAGTCTTGAAAGGTTGGTCATTGATGGGCGATGCGATCTCTCACGCTGTATTACCTGGTATTGTAATCGCATACTTACTTGCTATTCCATTAGCGATAGGGGCGTTTGTCTCTGGGATATTTTGTGCTGTTGCCGTAGGTTATCTTAAAGAGAATAGCCGAATAAAAGAAGATACAGTAATGGGAATTGTATTTTCAGGAATGTTTGCATTTGGATTAGTTTTGTTTGCTAAAGTGCAGACTGATCAACATCTAATGCATATCTTATTTGGTGATTTACTTGGTATTACAGAGGAAGAATTTCGCCAATCGTTATGGATTGCATTTACTGTATTGCTTGTTATTTTAATAAAACGTAAAGATCTATTGCTTTATTGCTTTGATCCTAGTCACGCAAGAACAGTTGGACTAAATAATAAAGTATTGCATTATGGTTTATTAGTGCTACTTGCATTAGTTATCATCAGTGCAATGCAAGTAGTCGGTGTTATTTTAGTTGTTGCGATGTTAATTACTCCGGGGATTACAGGATATACCCTAGCAAAACGTTTTGACCGAATGTTACTCATTGCGGTTGGGACATCGTTGTTGAGTGCCTTTTGGGGTGTCTTCCTTAGTTTCCACTTTAATGTGGCGACAGGACCTACCATTATCTTGCTACAAGCGGGCTGTTTCTTGATTAGTTTTGCGATAAGTAAATTACGTTAAATTATTCAACCTATCTTAAAGTAGCTTCTACATTCATATTACTAGCCTTTATTTGAGGCTCAGATTATTGACAAAGTCTTTTTTCATTCGGACGCCAGCGTGGCGTCCCTACAAGGAAAGTTATAACTAATTGAAAAATAACAGATTTTATTTTGTTGTGTAGGGACGCCACGCTGGCGTCCGTTTATTGAATACAACAAATTGGGGTTTGTCATCAGTCTGAGTCTCTATTTGAGGCTTTTCATCTTTTTAGTACTTTTTGTTGTAACTACTACATTCGCTTAAAATTTCAATTGATTATTATTATCAATAAATCCTATTAAATTTATATTTTTAATAGTCATATATTATCAAATCAATAGATTGAGAAATTAAGGGGGCTACGTATAATCCACTTCGCAAATTACCTAACCCTATTTTTGAGGAGAATCTTATTATGTCAAAATGTCCTTTTGATCACGGATCAAAAACATTAACAACTGCTGCTGGTGCACCAGTAGTAGATAATGATAATACAATGTCTGCGGGTCCTCGTGGTCCATTATTATTACAAGACGTTTGGTTTCAAGAAAAATTAGCACACTTTGCTCGTGAGCGTATTCCTGAGCGTGTTGTTCACGCAAAAGGTTCTGCGGCTTACGGTACATTTAAAGTGACTGCAGATATTACCAAATACACTAAAGCAGCTGTATTCAAACCAGGTGCAGAAACTGAAGTTTTATTACGTTTTTCAACGGTAGCAGGTGAGCGTGGTGCGGCTGATGCTGAGCGTGATGTTCGTGGTTTCTCATTAAAATTCTATACAGAACAAGGGAACTGGGATTTAGTAGGTAACAACACACCTGTATTCTTTATTCGTGATCCATTAAAATTCCCTGATTTTATTCATACACAAAAACGTAATCCACAAACTAACTTGCGTGATGCAAATGCTGCGTGGGATTTCTGGTCACGTCACCCTGAGTCAATGCACCAAATTATGACATTATTCTCAGATCGTGGTATTCCAGCGACATTACGTCATATGAATGGTTATGGTAGCCACACATATAGTTTTGTAAACGAAGCAAATGAGCGTTTCTGGGTTAAATTCCACTTCAAAACACAACAAGGTCATAAATTCTTTACTAATGAAGAAGCGGCTAAAGTGGTGGGTGAAGATCGTGAATCAAGCCAAAAAGATTTATATGAGTCTATTGAGAAAGGGGATTTCCCACGTTGGACAGTTCAAGTGCAAATTATGCCAGAAGCTGATGCTCACAAACATAACTATGCATTTGACTTAACAAAAGTATGGCCACACGCAGATTACCCAGTTATTGAAGTGGGTGTATTGGAGTTAAACCGTAACCCAGTGAACTACTTTGCTGAAGTAGAGCAAGCTGCTTTTGCTCCATCTAACATCGTACCTGGAATTGGTTTCTCACCAGATCGTATGTTACAAGGTCGTTTGTTCTCTTATCAAGATGCACAACGTTACCGTTTAGGTGTAAACCATCACCAAATTCCTGTAAATGCACCAAAATGCCCATATCACACAACTCATCGTGATGGTGCAATGCGTGTAGATGCAAATGGTGGTAATAACCCTAACTATGCACCAAACCGTTTTGATACTTATGTACCAACGCACGATCAATTACCATTACAAATTGAACGTGAAGCAGCACATTTTAATTTCCGTGAGTATGATGAAGATTACTATTCACAACCAGCAGCACTTTATAATATCTTTACTGCTGAAGAGAAAGATCGCCTAGCTGGTAACTTTGCGGCAGGTTTATCAGGTGTAACTGTGCCTGAAATTGTAGAAAGACAATTAGCTCACTTTGAAAAAGTAAGCACCGAATTAGCGAATGCAATCCGTCAAAAACTTGCAAAATAGTTTAGACATATTTTCTCCTTAGCGTGCATTCGCTATCCTCTAAAACCCTACCGAAAGGTAGGGCTATACTAATAAAAAACTTAGTTCACTATAAAATGAACTAAGTTTTAGCATTAAGAAATTTTACTCTTTAAAAATTATGCAAAATACTTCTCAAGATCATCACTACCGCCAATGTATTGACCACCGATGAAAATTTGTGGCACGCTGGTTTTACCAGTAATTGCTCGAACAGAAGTGGTGCTAGCATCACGACCTAAAATGATTTCTTCATAAGTAAAGCCTTTCTCAGCTAATAACGTTTTAGCTTTAATGCAATAAGGGCAACCTGGCTTAGTAAAAATAGACACCGATGGTTTTGCCTTCCAATCAGGTTTGAGATATTGAATCATCGTATCTGCATCAGATACTTTGAATGGATCACCTGGTTCATTTGGCTCAATAAACATTTTCTCAACTACACCATTTTTAACTAGCATTGAATAACGCCAAGAACGTTTACCGAAACCAAGATCATTTTTATCAACCAACATTTCCATACCAGCGGTAAATTCGCCATTACCATCTGGTAATACAGTTACGTTTGCACATTCTTGATCTGCTTTCCAAGCGTTCATTACAAAGGTATCATTCACTGATACACAAATGATGTCATCAACACCCAGAGCTTTAAATTCTGCGGCTAATTCATTATAACGTGGTAAGTGCGTTGAAGAACAAGTTGGGGTAAATGCACCTGGCAATGAAAATAATACAACCGTTTTATTATCAAAAAGCTCTGAGCTGGTAACATCAACCCATTGATCGCCTTGACGAGTGTGGAATGTAACTTGAGGAACTTTTTTTCCTTCCATCATAGACATAATATTTTCTCCTATTTATTAAAAATCTAATAAACTAAATACTACAAAATGCAGTAGTAGCTTGTCGATTATAATGAAAATTGACTATGACTTCTAATAATTTACGCAATAAATTTGGTAAACTGCCCTTATACATTCCATCTACTCATCTATCTTAATCTTGGTTTTTTAAAATCTCATTCATTAACTGAATATCAATGTGGCAATAACCATTCGGGTTTTTATCCAAATAATCTTGATGATACTCTTCAGCTGGAAAATAGTGTTCTAACATCTCATTTTCTACTGCTAATGGCTGAGCATAGGCTTTTTGTAGTTCTGTAAGAGATTGAGTAATAATAGGGCTATCTTGCGGATCAACATAATAAATACCTGTACGATATTGAATACCTTTATCTGCACCTTGTTGATTGATACTAATCGGGTCAATCACTTTAAAGTAGTAATCCAATAATTTTGCTAGGCTGATTTTATTTACATCATAAGTCACTTTTACAACTTCTGCGTGTCCACTCCCATTGCAAACGTCTTTATAAGTTGGATTTAAACTACCGCCATTTGCATAGCCAGATTCAGCATCTATTACCCCATTGATGCGTTGCATAAAGGCTTCTGTTCCCCAAAAACAGCCGCCTGCTAAATAGATCTCTTTAATATTTGACATTGATAACTCCTTTGTAAAATGTTGATTAAATCTTACCGCTTGTTTGGTTTCCAAAACGTTGAAATGCCATTGCTGTAAATTGAATAATCCAACCTACACCTAATGCGAAAGCAATAGTACTGATGCCTAACGTACCACCTAATAATAGCCCTAGAATACCTACTGTCGCTTCAATGGTTGTACGAACAATTCCAACTTTCCAGCCATATTTTAAGCAGACACCTACCATCAACCCATCGCGAGGCCCTGCTCCCAGTTGGCAAGAAAGATAAAAGGTTGTACTAATACCGAATAATACAATGGCAAAAATCATCAAGAAAATACGCGCCATTGTACCTGATGGGGCAGGAATATAATTGACGGTGAGATCAATAAAAAGTGCGATAATGAATACGTTAAGCAAAGTACCTAAACCGATTCGTAATTTAAGTGGAATCCATAATAGTAATACAATTAAGCTAACAATGGCGATTACAACACCAATAGATAGTCCTGTTTGTAGTGCAACACCTTGAGCAAATATTGTCCAAGGTGTTGCCCCTAAATTAGCTAATACGAGTAAACCATCACCGATACCCATCAATGCCATTGCAATACAAATAACGCATAAAGGATAAGGTTTAAACTGCCATTGATGATCCGCAGCCCAAGGCATTTTAGGAATTGGCGATTTTCTACTCATAACGTAACGCCTCCGCAGGTTCAATTTTAGCGGCTCGATAAGCTGGGTAAAGGGTACATAATAACGATAGAGCCATTGAAGAAAGTAGTACAACCGTAATCTGAGAGTAAGCAACTTCTGTTGGTAACACTACGCCTAAAGGATTTACAAAATTAAGTATCACAGATAAATGTTGAGCAATTAACAGACCTAGTCCTCCCCCTAATAATGCACCAATAACACCCACTATCGCACCTTGTGCAACAAAAATTTGCATTACTTGCCCTTTTGTTAGTCCCTGTGTTTGTAAAATAGCAATTTCCCCTTGTTTATCAACCACCATTAAACTTAGGGACGTTACAATATTGGAAATGGCGACAATGATAATTAAGCTAACCAATAGGCTCATCATATTTTTTTCCATTCTAACCGCTTGGAAAAACTCGCCTTTTTGCTCACGCCAATCGTTAATTTGCCAATTATTATCAGAAAAGTATTTAGGCAGTTCAGTCACATCAAAAGGATCACTGAGGAATAGTCTTAACCCTTGTGCTGTAGTTACATCTAAACGTAATAAACGTCCAACATCCGTCAAATTAGCAAACAGGATATACTCACTTGCTTCATTTTGAGAATGATATATTTGAGAAATAGTAAATAGCCGTTGAACTGGTACTCGTCCAAATGGTGTGTATTGGCTATTTTCTGTAATCATTAGGCGGATTTTATCACCTAGATTTAAGTTTAATTCCTGTGCTAAACGAGAGCCAATAATGACATTAAACTGGTTAGTCGGCAGAAAATCAGAAAGATTAACAATATCCGTAAGTAATGGATCATCCGTATTTGACTGAACACCTATCAATTGTCCAGCATTTATACCCTGCTGACTCTGAATAACGACATTCGCTCGGTTAATAACCACCGCTTTTTCAACAAAGTTTGGGGCATTAAGAGACTTAGGTACATTCCAAGGGCGTTCACTAGGAGTAATAATTGCATGTGGCAAAGTTGAGAGTAAATTATGCTTTTGTGTAGTTTCTAAACCATTCATTACTGATAGCACAATAACTAACGCCATTACACCTAACACAATACCTAAACTGGCTAGATTAGTTACCAAACGACCAAATTTGTCGCCACTCTTAGAACGCCAGTAGCGTAATGCAATAAATAAAGGGATTTTAAAATTCATCATTTCATTCAAAAAAGATAAGCGGATAGAAATTGGTAAAATTCTACCAAAATCTATCCGCTTATTTGAGCTATTTTTTAGTTAATTACACCACAAGCTATTCTAGGTCCGCCGCCACCAAGTGGTGCAGGATGATCTGAATGATTATCCCCACCTGCGTGAATCATTAATGAGCGACCTTTTACTTCATCTAATTTTTTCAAGCGTGGAGCAAGTACAGGGTTAGTTGCATTACCATCGTGATCTACCGTTAATGCAGGTAAATCACCTAAATGAGCGTCATCGACCCAAGGGAAACCGTGTTTTTTCGTTCCTTTTGGATCCCAATGTCCGCCAGCACCTAAACCAGCAACTAGCTTTCCATCTTTCTCTTTAGGATCACAGCTTGGGTTTTCGTGAATATGAAAACCGTGTAATCCGTGAGAAAGTCCTGTTAGATTTGGCGTAAAGACCAAACCATAAGACGATTCCGTAATCGTAACAACGCCCACATCTTTATTACCATTTTGCGGGTCTAATTGTTGAACTTTAACTTCAATTTTTGCCATTTCATTTGCCATTGTTGGTGCTGAAAAAGCAAATAATGAGGCGAATGCTAATGCAACTGCTGTTTTTGTTTTCATCGGAGTCTCCTATTTTCCCGTTGTGACAAATTCTTCAATATTTTGAGCGACTTTATTGACTAAGGTGGTTACGGCGGAATCACTTGCCCACGCAATATGTGGAGTAATCAATAAATTAGGTAAACGTTTTGCTGCTTGGATAAGTGGGTTGTCTTTCTCAGGCGGTTCTTTCACTAATACATCTAATGCAGCTCCTGCAATCACACCATTCTCAAGGGCGTGTAATAAAGCAGTTTCATCAACTAAAGGGCCACGTCCAGTATTGATTAAATAAGCACTTGGTTTCATTAACGCTAATGTATCCGCATTGATTAAATTCTGTGTCGTTTCAGTTAATGGACAATGTAGCGTAACAATATCAGCTTGTTTTAAAACATCTTCAAATGCGGTATAGCCTTCACGAATGGTTGTAGCACCTTTATGTTCTGCATAAAGCACGTTCATTCCTAGTAGTTGTGCTAAACGCCCCACTTCTGTACCTAAGCACCCTTTACCAAAAACGCCCAATGTTGCCCCACGCACATCTGTAATCGGGTAATCGGTATAGCAGAATTGCCCACAGGTTGCCCAACGGTCTGAAGTGATTTGATCTCGATGATAGCCAACCAAACTATGTTTAAGGGCGAAGATCATTCCTAAAACGTGTTCAGGCACTGTCACCGATGAATATCCCGTTACATTTTTAACCGCAATACCCAGCTCTTTTGCGGCAACTAAATCAATATTGTTAGTTCCTGTTGCTGTTATCGCAATCAATTTTAATTTTGGTAATTTTGCTAAAAGCTCACGATTAAAAACCACTTTACTGGTAACCACAATATCTGCATCTTTAACTCGTTCGTAAGTTTCATCTGCTGAAGTGCGATCATATTCAACCCAATTATGTGGAAAACTTGGGCGTGGAATATCGTGGCTTGCTGGCACGCCAGTTCTATCTAAAAAAACAATGTTCAACATCATTAACTCCTTTGTTTATTATTGTATAAATTTGCTCGACTATATAACAAGTGGTTGCTTTTAACAAAAAATTTACAAAATACTTGTTGATTATAAAATAAAAGGCTATTCCCTACTAAAAGAATAGCCTTTTATATTCTATTTAATCAAAAGCTATAAGTTAATTACTGCAAAGAACACAAGCACGCTATAAAGGGCTGATAATCCATAGAAAATCCAAGCACCAGCAGGAACGTGTACTTTAAAATCGTGTAATCCTAAATGGATACGGTGCATACCACACCACATAGGGAAGATGAGAAATGCTAAGATAGCTAATTTTCCGATCCAAGTATGGGCAAATGCAATAATATTATCTGGTGTGATAATTCCAAACGGTAATAAAAAACCAAGAATTAACACTAATACAGGGAAAAAGATCGCACTAATTGCACCACCTGCACCGAATAATAACCACACTGCTGGTTCATTCGAACGTTTTGGGTTAAGTTTATCCATTGTATTCCCCTTATACTAAAATTAAAGCAAGTAAGCTCACAAATGCGGTAATTCCCCAAAAAGCTCGAGAAACTAGAGTAACATTTATACGTTCATTTTTCACAATAACGTTCATCATTTGTGGTGCCATACCAAAAAAAGTAAAGCTATTTAATAATACCGCCCCTAAGGTAATAATATTTAGAATAACTACTACTGGGTTTTGTAAAAAGCCTACGAAATCAGTTGCAAAAGTGCCTTTACCCAAAGAAACTAATCCATAGAGTAAAACTAAGCAGAACCAAACGGTTGGTACTGATGTGCTTTCACGCAAAACGTAGAATTTGTAAAAATCTAACTTCTTCCACCACGTTGGTTTAATTTCACGCACATATTTTTTGCGTTTACTGGCTGTTGTTGTCATCTTACTCTCCTTACTTCTGCGGTTTTAACATTGCAAATACATAGTCTTTCGCACTTTCAATCTTACCTTGGTTTACGGCAGATGCTGGGCCAACGTGTTTTGGACAAACTTCTGAACAGTAACCCACGAAAGTACAACTCCAAACACCATTTTTGCCATTTAGAATTTTCATACGTTCCGCTTTACCATTATCACGGTTATCTAAGTTATAACGGTGAGCAAGGGTTAATGCGGCAGGCCCAACAAATTCAGGATTTAGACCAAATTGTGGGCAAGCTGCATAACATAAACCACAGTTAATACACATTGAGAATGTACGATATTTCTCCAACTGTGCTGGTGTTTGTTTTGTACGACTTTTCGCTAATTCTGCTGATGGGTGCGGTTTACCATCTAACTCTGGAGCTTTATTATCAATGATATATGGCTTGATAGATTCCAGACTTTCAATAAAGTGGCTTAAATCAACCACTAAATCACGTTCAATCGGGAAGTTTGCAAGCGGTTCAATTCGCATATAACCACTGTAATCACGCAAGAATGTCTTACAAGCTAATTTGGGTTTACCGTTTACCATCATACCGCAAGAGCCACAGATCGCCATACGACAAGACCAACGATAAGATAGCTCTGGCTCTAATTCATCTTTAATATAACCAAGTGCATCAAGTAATGAAGTTTGGCTATCATAAGGTACTTCATATTTAGCTAAGAATGGTTCGTTATCTTGTTCAGGGTTATAACGAAGCACTTCGACTGTCATTTTACTTTGGTTAGTCATCTTCTGTTACTCCTTGTTTGCTGCCGCTTTTTCTTGTGCTTCTGCTTCCGCACCATACACACGTTTTGCAGGTTGTGATTTGGTAATTTTCACATCGCTATATTTGATCGTTGGTGCACCATCTGCATTGTAGAATGCTTGAGTGTGTTTTAAGTAATTTACATCATCACGTTCTACATAGTCTAAACGTTGGTGAGCACCACGAGATTCTTTACGTTCAACTGCTGATGATGAAATAGATTGAGCAACATCAAGAATATACCCTAACTCAATTTTATAGAGTAAATCGGTATTAAATACACTTGAAGTGTCTTTTACTTTAATACGTTTATAACGTTCTTTTAACTCTGCAATTTTAGCGACTGTTTTTTCCATACTCTCTTGTGTACGATAAATACCACAGCCTTCTTCCATTGAGTCACCCATTTCATTACGAATTTGTGACCAAGATTCTTCGCCTTCTTGACGAGCTAACGCATAAACACGTTCTAACACATCTTGAGCCTGTGCATCAATTACCGCTTGGTTGCGAGGGCTTGCTTCAACTGCACGTTGGGCTGCCATCTCACCTGCCACTTTACCGAACACGACTAATTCAGCTAATGAGTTTGAGCCTAAACGGTTTGCTCCGTGTAAGCCTGATGATGCACACTCACCCACCGCAAATAAGCCTTTAATGCAGGTTTCTGCTTGTTGATCAACTTCAATACCACCCATTGTGTAGTGAACAACAGGACGAACAGGGATTGGAGCTTTAGCTGGATCTACACCTTCATAAGCTTTTGCTAATTCACAAATGAATGGTAAACGCTCGTGTAAGTATTTTTCACCTAAATGACGTAAATCTAAATGTACAACATCAACACCTTTTGCTGTTTTTAATGTGTTGCCTTTACGCCATTCTTGCCAGAATGCTTGAGAAACTTTGTCACGTGGACCTAATTCCATATATTTATTTTCTGGTTTACCAATTGGTGTTTCTGGTCCTAGACCATAATCTTGTAAATAACGATAACCATCTTTATTCACTAAGATACCGCCTTCACCACGACAACCTTCTGTCATCAAAATACCTGTATTTGGTAAGCCTGTTGGGTGATACTGTACAAATTCCATATCACGCAATGGTACACCGTGGCGATAAGCCATTGATAAGCCATCACCCGTTACGATACCACCATTGGTGTTAAAGCGATATGCTCGACAACCACCACCAGTGGCAATTACAACCGCATTTGCATTGATTTGGACGAAAGTTCCTTCCATCATATTCATTGCAACACAGCCACGAGCGTGACCATCATCAACTAAAATATCTACCACAAAATGCTCATCAAAACGGATAATTTGTGGGTATTTAATTGAAGTTTGGAAAAGGGTATGTAATAAGTGGAAACCTGTTTTGTCGGCTGCAAACCAAGTACGCTCGATTTTCATTCCACCGAAACGGCGAACATTTACATCACCGTCTTCTTTACGACTCCAAGGGCAACCCCAACGCTCAAGTTGGGTCATTTCAACTGGAGAATGCTCTACAAAGTACTCTACAACATCTTGCTCGCATAACCAATCTCCCCCACCTACGGTATCGTGGAAATGTTTATCATAAGAGTCAGTTTCTTTAACTACTGCAGCCGCTCCCCCTTCTGCCGCAACAGTATGGCTACGCATAGGATAAACTTTTGAAATTAAAGCTATTTTTAGATTTGGATTCGCTTCCGCAGCTGCAATTGCAGCACGTAAACCGCCACCACCAGCGCCCACAATGGCAACATCAACATTGATAGTTTGCACAATTTCCTCCTTGGGAATATAAATACATCAACTAAAATTTGCAGATATTTTGCCATTATTTTTTATGGTTTATAACCACTTTTTACAATTTATTAACATAAAAAAAGCAGTTTTGTGATCTACCTCAAAAAACAGATTAAACCATTCTAATGTATTGATAATCGCTCTTATTAAGTGTGTGATTTTATAAGGAATTTTATTAAATCAACGATACTTTTCATTCTTTTGCCCACACTATCTTTAGTTACATATTCAAATGTTGGAATAAACTTAGGTTATCAGGAATTAAAAAGACTTCTTCGTTAATCTGATAATTACCACGTTGAAAAGCATCTTTAGTTAAAAGCACTTCAATGGGCTCTTCTGATTGCTCACTATAAATTTCAATGCGAGTCAAAAAGCCGATAGCGTGAATATGGCTGATTTTCCCTTTTGCTAACGCATTTTCAGCTGAACGTGATAATGTAAGTTCATAAGGTCTTACATAAGCAGTGATATTGCCATTATTTGCTTTTTCAGTAGAATGTTCTGCTAATTTATGTGCGAATTCCCCTACCACTAAATTATTTTCTTCAACATATCCTTGGAATTTATTGGTATCACCAACAAAACCGCTGACAAATTCAGTTTGAGGTGCATAATAAATATTCTGTGGTATATCAACTTGCTCTATTTTACCGTGATTGATTACGACAATTCGATCAGATACTTCTAATGCTTCTTCCTGATCGTGAGTAACAAAAATTGAAGTAATATTTAGCTCTTTATGTAGTGTTTTCAGCCAACGGCGTAAAGTTTTACGCACTTGTGCATCTAAAGCACCAAAGGGTTCATCTAATAGTAATACTTCTGGCTTAACAGCTAAGGCTCGAGCAAGAGCAACACGCTGTCTTTGTCCTCCTGATAGCTGGTCAGGAAAAGAGTGAGCGAGGTGTTCTAACTTAACTAGTTTTAATAATTCCATTACTCGTTGCAAAATTTCTTGCTTATTTAACCGCTTACTACGAGGCTGCACATTTAATCCAAAGGCAACATTATCAAAAATGGTCATATGACGAAAGAGTGCATAATGCTGAAATACAAACCCCACTTTTCGTTCAGCAGCATTCAAATGAGTAACATCTTTACCAGAGAAAAAGATCTTTCCAGTATCACTGGTATCTAAACCAGCAATTATCCGTAATAGTGATGTTTTTCCACAGCCACTAGGGCCTAATAAAGAAATTAGCTCACCTTTTTCTAATGATAAATTGATGTTATGTAGGGCTTGATATTTTCCGAAATGTTTATTTAAGTTTTCAATAACAACAGACATCTTAAACTCCTTCATTTATATAATCACTTTGCGGTTGAATATTCTTCTGTTTTTGTTTCTGCATATATTCAATTAGGTTTTGTAATAACAATGTTGAAATAGCAATTAAAGCAAGCAAGCTGGCACAAGCAAAAGCTGCGGTAAATTGGTATTCGTTATATAAAATCTCAACGTGGAGCGGAATAGTATTGGTTTGGTTTCGAATATGTCCCGAAACAACACTCACCGCACCAAATTCTCCGATTGTTCGAGCATTTGCTAAAATAATGCCGTATAAAAGCGGCCATTTTATTTTAGGCAATGTAACTTTAAATAGAATATGCCAGAAATTAGCCCCTAAAGTTAATGCCACTTGTTCCTCGCTATTGCCTAAGTTTTTCATTGCGGGTAATAATGATTTCACTACAATCGGGAAGGTAACAAATAAGGTAGCGATAATAATTCCAGGTAGTGCAAATATAACTTCTAAATTAAGCGCATCGAGTAAATCACCAAATAATCCATTAATACCGAACAATAAAATTAACATTAACCCTGCAACAACTGGGGAAACTGTCAAAGGTAAATCAATAAAGGTGAGAATAATCTTTTTACCTTTAAAGTCAAAATTAGCTAATAACCACGCCATCATTACACCAAAAAATAAATTTAATGGTAGAGAAATAATAGCAACAATTAACGTTAATTTAATCGCATTTATCGCTTCTGTTTGATACAGTGCATTGGAAAAATTATCCCAACCAGATTTTAGCGCCTCATAAAAAATTGCACCTAATGGAATAATCAATAATATTGTTAAGAAAACAACTGTAATAGAAATCAATAGATATTTAGCCAAATAATGATTAGATCGATTTATAGCATTCATTTTATTCTCCTTTGCTTATTATTTTGTAATATGACGGCTAAAATAACCTTCAATGAAGTTAATCGCTAACAATACTAAAAATGAGAGCAACAACATTAAAAAAGCAATGGCAGAAGCTCCTTGAATATCATAAATATCTAATTTAGACATAATAATCAGCGGCGTAATTTCAGATACAAGGGGAATATTACCGGCAATAAAAATAACTGAACCATACTCACTTAATGATCTAGCAAACCCCATTCCTGCTCCACTAATAATAGCTGGATATAAAGTAGGTAAAATAACTTTATATAAAATGGTAAATTTACTAGCACCTAAGATTGAAGCTGCTTCTTCTAAAGATGGGTCAAGATCTTTTAATACAGGTTGAATAGCTCTCACTGTAAAAGGAAAACTCACAAAAATTAATGCAATGAGAATACCCACTGGTGTGAAGGCAATTTTTATATCAAATTGATGAAAAAACTGCCCAAATAATCCATTAGGTGCATATAACGTAGCAAGAACAATCCCTGCTACTGCTGTTGGTAAAGCAAAAGGTAAATCAATTAAAGCATTAAGAATATTTTTTCCTTTAAATTCATATCGCACTAACACCCAAGCAGTAATTGTGCCGAAAATGATGTTAATGAGAGCTGAAATAAATGCGAGTTTAAAAGATAATAAAATAGAATAAATAACCCTTTTATTCGTAACTGTTTCCCAAATACTCTGCCATTCTAATTGTATTGTTGTTAGAAATAACATAATAAATGGTAGAATAACCATTGAAATAATCCAAAAAGATGTGATCCCTAAACTTAACCTAAATGCAGGTAAGGTTTTTCTTGTGGAAAATAACCCCATTTTTCCCCCTTATAATGTTTCATTCAACTCATAATAAATAAAAGTGTTCTAATTACACTATCGCTAAATTTATTTTATAGAGAAAGAACAGAATTATTTCAGATATAACTTAAAGATCTAAAAACACAAGATTGTTGATAATAATTATCATCTTGCCATTTCAAAAGAAGATATAAGGCTTATCTTTAGGGCGTTATTCCAAAATTTTCTAACGTATATTCCCTTATTATTTTTCATCAAAATCATTCTTGCGTATAAATATTACGAAAAACATTCAGGGGGATAAAATGAAAAGGATATTATTGATATTTCTATTTGGTATATCGTCATTATCAATCGGTATAAAAAATGCAGAAGCAAAAGAACAAATGCTATTAGTTGCCTACGATGTTATTCGTGATTACTACAAACAATATTTACCGATTTATATTAACCAACACGGTAACTTAAATGTTGGACTCTCTTTTGGTGGAGCAAGTAAACAGGCAATAGCAGTTCAAAATGGATTACCTGCAGATGTTGTTATACTAAATCAACGTAATGATATTGAATTACTGGTTAAAAATGGTTGGGTTTCTCCTGATTGGCAACAAAAATATCCCAACAATGCAGTGCCTTTTTATACCACTATTGTGTTATTAGTCAGAAAAGGTAATCCAAAACAAATTCGAGATTGGGACGATCTTGCAAAAGATGGGGTCAAAGTCGTTTTCGCAAATCCAAAAACATCAGGAAATGGACGATATGCTTATCTCTCACTGTTTGGCTTTGCTCGTAAACACTATGCTGATGAACAACAAGGCAACGTATTTTTGCAAAAAGTTCTACAAAACGTACCGCTTTTCGATGCAGGAGCAAGAGCCGCAACCATTACATTTGTACAACGCGAAATAGGTGATGTGTTGATTGCACCTGAAAACGAAGCCAGTCTAGCTGCAAAAGCTTTAGGGGAAGACAAATTTGAAGTGATTTATCCCAGTTATAGTGCTGCAGCAGAAGTATTGGTTGCAGAAGTGAATAAGAATACTAAAAAACATAAAAGCCAGAGTTTAACTCAAGATTTTATTGCATCGCTGTGGCAAGAGCAGGCTCAACGTGTTGCTGCAGAAAATTATTTTAGACCCACTCACCCAACTATATTAAATGAATTTGCACAACGTTTTCCTAACGTTGAAACTTTTAATGTGAACGAATTATTCGGTGAGTGGAAGCAGATTACGAAACAGCATTTTGCTGATGGGGCATTATTCGATCAGTTGTATTTGGGAGAAAAACAATGAATTACCTACCTATTTTTGTGGATTTAAAACAGCGTCCTGTACTCGTTGTAGGTGGCGGACATATCGCATTGCGTAAAATCACCGCTTTATTAAAAGCTCAGGCTAAAGTTCGTATCGTTGCCGAAAAATTACATAAAGAATTACAACAGTTATTAGCAGAAGAAAAAGTGGAATGGATTGCAAAACAATTTGAGCCATCGCAAGTTAATCAAGCCTATTTAATTATTGCTGCAACCGATGATGCAGAATTAAATCAATTCGTGTTTAACAGTGCTGAAGCTCAACAGCGTTTAGTGAATGTAGTAGATGATCAGCCCCATTGTAGCTATATTTTTCCATCTATTGTTGATCGTTCACCTATCCAAATTGCGATCTCTAGTGGTGGTGCATCGCCTGTATTAATTCGCTTACTAAGAGAAAAATTAGAAGCCTTAATTCCACACAATATCGGTGCTATGTCAGATATTGCAGCTCGTTGGCGTAATGTCGTAAAAGAAAAATTTGCCGATTTAACGCAACGTCGCCGTTTTTGGGAAAAACTATTTACACATCAGACCTTTCAGCGTCTAACTGAAAATCATCAAATTGAACAGGCTGAATTATTTTTACATCGAGAACTTGAACAAGATAACCCAATTATTGGTGAAGTATCATTAGTCGGAGCAGGGCCAGGTGACGCAGGTTTATTGACATTAAAAGGCTTACAATCTATCCAACAAGCTGATGTGGTGTTATACGATGCCCTAGTATCCGATGCTATTTTAGAATTAGTCCGCCGTGATGCAGATAAAGTTTTTGTTGGTAAAAGAGCTGGGAATCATAGTGTCTTGCAAGAAGAAACTAACCAGTTATTAGTTAAGTACGCTAAACAAGGAAAACGAGTTGTACGTTTGAAAGGCGGTGATCCATTTGTATTTGGACGTGGTGGCGAAGAATTGGAAGTTTTAAAATCGGAGAATATTCCTTATTCCGTTGTCCCTGGGATTACTGCTGCATTAGGTGCAACCGCCTACGCAGGTATTCCTTTAACTCATCGAGATCATTCCCAAACGGCTCTCTTTATCACAGGACATCAGAAACCTGATGGAAATAAACTCAAATGGGAAACCCTAGCCCAAGGTAATCAAACTTTGGTGGTATATATGGGAACAATTAAAGCTCGTGAATTAAGCGAACAGCTACAACGTTATGGACGAGCAAAAGACACACCAGTCGCTGTCGTGAGTAATGGAACACTACCAAATCAAACAGTCAGAACAGGGACATTAGAAAATCTTGCTGAACTGGCTGAACAAGCAGAAACACCAGCTCTCATCGTAATTGGTGAAGTAGTTAAACTACACAATAAACTTACTTGGTTTGGCAAACAAGAAGGACAGTTTATTTCCACACACGATACGTTATGGAAACAACATTCCCAATATATAGCCCCCGTTGAAGAACTACAATTAGCATCGTAAGTTAAATATTTAATATTGTGAGCTAAAGTGTTCCTATAAATTTTATGTTATGTCGAGGTTTGTTGTGCTTAATAAACAGATACTAAGGGTTTCATTCCCTCATAACAAATATGAAATAATTAATTTTTAAACTAGTTATAATTTATTTTGTAGACACCACGCTTAGTATCCGAGTGAAAAAATGTTGTCAATAATCTGATAGGGCGT
This sequence comes from Ursidibacter sp. B-7004-1, assembly GCF_053654055.1. NCBI lineage: Bacteria > Pseudomonadati > Pseudomonadota > Gammaproteobacteria > Pasteurellales > Pasteurellaceae > Ursidibacter > Ursidibacter sp. B-7004-1. Next base: position 23,648 of record NZ_JBSIUP010000009.1, read on the forward strand.
TTAAAACGCCCTATTATTTTTTGACTAAAGATTAGTCTTTGTGCCAAATACGTGTTTGATAATCACGAATTGAACGGTCAGAACTGAACGTACCTAAACGAGCGGTATTGAGAATGGTCGATTCTACCCAAGCGGTCTGATTTTGGTAGCGTTTTGCAATTTCTTGTTGAGCTTGACGATAGCTTGCAAAATCAGCTAATACGCAGAAATAATCGTGATTAAGCATATCATTCACTAATGCTTCAAAGCGTTCTGTATCGCCTTCGGAGAAAGTGCCGTCTGCAAGGGCATCAATCGCCTTACGCAAGGTTTCATCTTGCTCATAATAACGTTTAGAGACATATCCTTCTGTGCGTAATTGGCGAACAGAATCCACCGTATGTCCGAAAATAACCACATTTTCTTCCCCCGCATATTCTGCAATTTCTACATTAGCACCGTCTAACGTCCCCAATGTAATTGCACCGTTTAGTGCCAATTTCATATTTCCTGTACCTGATGCTTCTTTACCTGCAAGGGAAATTTGCTCGGAAACATCTGCGGCTGGGATAATTTTTTCTGCCAAGCTCACTCGGTAATCAGGTAAGAAAGCAACTTGTAGTTTATTCTGCATATCAGGATCACTATTGATAACCTTAGCAACACCGTTTATCGCTTGGATAATCTGTTTTGCCATAAAATAGCCCGGTGCTGCTTTTCCTGCAAAAATAAAGACTCTCGGTACGCATTCTTGAGTAGGATTTGCCTTTAACTCTTGATAAGTCGCAATAATATTGAGTAAGTTTAAATGCTGACGTTTATATTCGTGGAAACGTTTAATTTGAACATCAAATATCGCATTTTCATTCACTTTTAAGCCGATAGTTTCTTGAATAACTTGAGCCAATTCCTGTTTATTTTGCTGTTTAATTTGGCGATAAGCGGTCTGGAATTGCGGATCTTTTGCAAGAGGCTCAATTTGGCGTATTAATTCAAGATCTTTTGTCCAATCCCCTTGAATATGTTGATCTAATAACTGACTTAACGCAGGATTAGATTGACGAATCCAACGGCGAGGGGTAATACCGTTTGTTACATTATGGAAACGCCCTTTAAATAAACGAGCATAGGCAGGGAAAAGATCGCTTACCACCAAATCAGAGTGAATTTGTGCCACACCATTTACCGCAAAAGAGCCAACAACACATAAATTTGCCATTCTGACTTTATTATTCATTAAAACGGCGGTTTCTTGCCACGCTTGGCTAAATTCATCTTCGCTAAATTCGGCTTTAACCTGTTGATAAAGCTCATTATTGATGCGTTCAATGATAATTAAATGACGTGGTAGCATTTTGGCTAATAAAGGCTGATCCCATTGCTCAAGGGCTTCAGGCAATAATGTGTGGTTGGTATAGGCAAAGGTTTTTGAGCAGATCGCCCACGCTTCTTCCCAATGAAGTTGATGTTGATCGAGTAATATACGCATTAACTCAGGAATTGCGATCGCAGGGTGCGTATCATTAAGCTGAATGACTTCAAATTCAGGGAGTTGTTGTAAGGTGCGACCTTTGGCTAAATGCTCTCGTAAAATATCAGCAATAGAACAAGCACAATGGAAATATTGTTGCATTAAACGGAGTTCTTTGCCTTCTTGGTGGTTATCGTTCGGATAGAGCACTTTAGTTAATTTAGACGCATCAATGACTTTGCTTTCTGATTGCAAATAGTCACCATCATTAAAGAGTGCTAAGTCGAAAGCGGTTTCACTGTAACCTTGCCATAAGCGTAAAGGTTGTTGTACCCCTTTATAGCCCACCACAGGTAAATCAAAGGCTTCACCGAAAATCGTCCACGCAGGTTGCCACTCATAGCGATCATCTCCACAATACCTAACTTCCCCTGCAAATCCAACCATTTGCTGTAATTCAGGGCGGTGATGTTGTTGTAAATAGAAATCTCGATGCCACGCATCACCTGTTTCTTGTTGTTCACCAGCCCAACCAAAACTCTGTTTAAATAGACCGTATTGATAATGTAAACCGTAGCCGACCGCAGGTTGAGCAAGACTTGCCATTGAATCTAAATAACAAGCGGCTAAACGTCCTAGTCCACCATTACCTAATGAGGGATCTCGTTCTTGTTCTAGTACGTCCACCAAATTTTTACCATATTTTGCTAATAAGCGATCAGTATCTTGATAAACGCCCAAGCTCATTAAGTTATTACCCAGTAGGCGACCAATTAAAAACTCCATTGAGAGATAATTAACCTTACGAGTATTTGTAAGCGGTGCGTTTTTGGGGAAATTTTGCAAAATAGCTTGTTGGCTAAGTTGTGCAATAAACTGATACCACATCGTTGTGGAAAGATCTTTAGGCTGTAAAGAAAGGCGTTCACAATATTCGTGTAATGCTTGTTCTGCCATTGTTTGAAAGGAAGTTAAGTTCGTCATTTCAGATCTCCAAATAAAATTATTTTCACTATTATTCTTTACTCTCCACTGAGATAAATCATCCTTTTTACTGCTACTGGAGTATGAAATTAGAGTAGGAAAAAGCACATTATGCAGTATTTGTAAAACATAAAAAGATACTCTCGCCCGTTTACGGGAGAGAGACAGCTCAAAAATGCGTTCAGCAATTTTGAGCAGAGAGAGGGAAAACAAACGGTAACTTTTTATCACTTTTTCACAAATTTACCACCCTTTGCCCTCTCCCTAATTTGTCGTTCTTAGCGAACGCCAAATTTTTCCCTCTCCCGCAAGCGGGCGAGGGGAATGTTTAACTGTAATACAGTACAGAAAAAACCATAGCCCCGTTGAATAATTGCGATGCTATGGTTTTATATTTTTGCCTATTTATCTTCCTTTATCTCTTCAGGCTTTGTCTTTTTTTCAGGCTCAGGGTCAAATTTGACAACAGGTACACAACCACGACAAGCTCCTGCATCAACCCCTAAATCTTTACAAAGTTGGTTATATTGATCGAGTAATTTCCGAAAAAAGCTTTTGTTGTCTGTTGCCATTTTTTGCTCCTAATTAGTTTTAATTTTTAAACGATAACGCTTATCCATCATACAGAGTAATCCGCCTAATGCCATAAACAGACCGCCAAACCAAATCCAACGGATAAAAGGTTTATAGTATAAACGTAGCCCCCAAGAGCCATCTTCTAAACGCTCACCTAAAGCGGCGTATAAATCTCGAGTAAAACCCCAATCAATAGCGGCTTCTGTCATTCCCATTTTACTAACGTTATAGAAACGTTTTTCTGCGTGAAGAGTTGCTTCATATTGACCATTTTGGGTAATCTCAATATCTGCTGTACCACCGATATAGTTTGCACCATTACTATCACGAATGCCCTTGAACGTAAAATTATAGTCTAAAATTTGGACAGTGTCGCCCACATTCATTCTGACATTTTTCTCAATACTGAAATTTTGGCTAAAGGCAATACCAAAAACCGTCATTGCCACACCTAAATGTGCCAATACCATTCCCCAATGTGAACGGGAAAGTTTGAAAATACCAGTGAGGAATCTATTACGATGCGTTGCTCGTTGATGGAGTTCATATAAACTTAATAGCACAATAAATATCGACATCATTGTGCCAAGTACCGCACTTACTGTAATACGATTATCAAAAAGATAAGGCAATGCAAACCCTAAAATAGCCATTAACAGCAACGCAATGAGTACAGGGGTACGGATTGCAGAGATTTGATCTCTACGCCATTTTACTAATGGGCCTACACCCAATAAAAAGGCAAACGGTACCATTAAAATCATAAACATTTGGTCGAAAAATGGTGCACCAATTGAGATTGTACCTAAGCCAATTTGTTTATGAATAAGCGGTAAGATAGTGCCTAAAAATACCACCGATAAAAATGCCATTAACAATACGTTATTTAGCAACAAGATTGATTCACGAGAATAACGCTCGGAGTTATCTAGGCTTTTAATTTTACTTCCCTGATAGGCATAAAGTAGCAGTGAGCCACCGATCACAATAACCAGATATGCCAAAATATATAAGCCTCGAGTTGGATCTGATGCAAAAGCGTGTACTGAAACTAAAATGCCTGAACGTACAAGGAATGTACCAAGTAAGCAGAGCGAGAAGGCAAGAATAGCCAGTAACACTGTCCATGCTTTAAAGGTACTGCGTTTTTCCGTTACCGCTAATGAGTGAATTAAGGCTGTGCCTGCAATCCAAGGCATTAAAGAGGCATTTTCGACAGGATCCCAGAACCACCAACCTCCCCAGCCTAATTCGTAATATGCCCACCAAGAGCCAAGCACAATACCGAGTGTCAAAAAGACCCAAGCAGCCATTGTCCAAGGGCGAGACCATCTCGCCCACGCGGTATCTAAACGCCCTGTCATTAAAGACGCAATAGCAAAGGCAAATGCCACAGAAAAACCAACATAGCCCATATAAAGTAATGGTGGGTGGAAAATTAAACCAACATCTTGCAACATTGGGTTGAGTTCTCGACCATCTGCAGGGAAATCAGGGAATGTACGATCAAACGGATTAGACGTAAAAATAATAAAAATAAGAAAGCCAATGCTGATTAAGCCCATAATACCAAGTACACGAGCAACTGCTTCATCTGGCATTTGGCGACTAAAAGTCGCAACAGCCACACTCCACAATGAGAGTAGCCAAATCCACAACAATAATGAACCTTCGTGAGATCCCCAAACGGCAGACAAACGATATTCTAGTGGCAATAAGCTATTTGAATTATTAACCACATATTGCACACTAAAATCGTTTACGGCAAATAGATAAAACAGTGAGCCAAAAGAAATACTTAGAGCTAAAAATGTCGCCCACGTCATTGGGCGAGCTAAACTCATTAAGGTAATGTTGCCTTTCTCAGCACCAACAAGCGGTAAGATTGCTAATAAAATTGACAACGCTAAACTTAGTGCTAGGGCATAGTTGCCTAATTCTGCAATCATTTTCCACCTGCTTGGTTACGATCTCTTTCAGATTCGCCTTTCAGATCCGCTTCTGAAATCCCCATTGGTTGATGCTGTTTTTTCATCTGATCATTTAATTCTGGTGGCATATAATTTTCATCGTGTTTGGCTAACACTTCCGTTGCTTTCAGGGTTGTAGGTTCAATCAACACCCCTTGTGCTACAATGCCTTGCCCTTCTCGGAATAAATCAGGCAAAATACCTTCATATTCCACTTGAATGGCAGGCCCAATATCATTTAAGTCAAAAACTACTTTCAGGCTTTTATCATCACGTTTTACTGATCCTTCTACAACCATTCCGCCAACACGAATACGCTGCCCAACTTCGGGTTTAGTTTTTGGATCGTCATTTTTACCGTAGATAATTTCTGACGGAGTATAAAATAGATCAATATTTTTACTTAAGGCATACAGCATTAGCCCTGCTGCAACAGACACACCGATTAAAATAGATAACACAACTTTTAATCTTGATTTACGTCTTGGGTTCATACATCACTCCACATAATAAAAGTCTCAAAATCCAAGAGACCAAAAACAGTTAAAGTGTATCAAAAAAGTCCTAAGTTATCGTCTATTCTTCTTATAAATCTACTCTAAATAACAACTATTTAACATTAGTTTGATTATTTTCAAATTTTTGTATTTAGAACAACGGTTGCGGTAACAATGCAGACGTTGTACCATACAAAAAAACAGCAAATAACAATAACTAAAGGAAACATTTTGAACGAATTGATCTTTACCTTAGAACCCGAAGATAACGCCCGCTTACAATCACTCTGCGGTGCTTTTGATGAAAATCTAGCCCTAATCGAAAAAAGTTTTAATCTCATTATTGCTCGCCACGCATTTACCTTTACCTTGCAACCACAAGAAGAAAACCACTATTCTCCTTCTCTACTACAAAATAGTGCCAAACTTATTCAGCAGCTCTATGCAGAAACCGCACCACTAAAAGGGAAAATTAAAGAACTAGACTTAGAAGATGTGCATATGGCAATTCAAGAAAGCCGAATGCTGTTACAAGGTCAATGGCAATCATCGGGTTATGAAATTGCGATTAAAACCAAAAGGGGAGTAATTAAACCTAGGGGAGAGCACCAACAAGCCTATTTACGCAATATTTTAAGCCACGATATTAGCTTTGGAATTGGGCCTGCTGGAACGGGGAAAACATTTTTAGCAGTTGCGGCTGCAGTAGAATCGTTAGAACGCCAAGAAATCCGCCGTATTCTGCTCACTCGCCCAGCGGTTGAAGCAGGTGAAAAACTTGGCTTTTTACCGGGCGATCTCGGACAAAAAATTGAGCCTTATTTACGCCCACTGTACGATGCCCTATTTGAAATGCTTGGCTTTGAACGTGCTCAAAAACTAATGGAGCGAAATGTTATCGAAATCGCACCGCTTGCCTATATGCGTGGTCGAACGCTCAACGATGCCTTTATCATTTTAGATGAAAGCCAAAATACCACCATTGAACAGATGAAAATGTTCTTAACCCGTATCGGTTTTAATTCTAAAGCAGTGATCACAGGGGACGTAACTCAGGTGGATTTACCCCGTAGCCAAAAATCAGGCTTAAAGCACGCAATGGAAGTGCTTGGCAAGGTTGAAGAGTTAAGTTTTAACTATTTTGATAGCCACGATATTGTTCGTCACCCTGTTGTCGCCAAAATTGTCCAAGCCTACGACAAATGGGAGGCGGAAGATGAACTTCGCAAAGAAGAAAAACGCCAAGCGAAGTTGGCGTTAGAACAACAGAAAATTTTAGAACAGGCGGAGTTGCTGTAAATCCGATATTATGTAGTCATTGCACAAAATAAAAGATACTTTCTCCCGCAAGCGGGCGAGGGGGATTGTGTAACGGTTACATAATTCTGAAAATTCCGTCCTAATACCCCATCATTCGCAACAAACTACGGGTGTATTCAATCGCTTCACTGCGATTACTCACGCCAATTTTTTGGTATAAATTGCGAATATGGGTTTTAATGGTTGTGATCGCCACCACTAATTCTTGGCAAATTTGCTCATTGCTATATCCCGAATAAATCAGCCCTAAAACTTGCCATTCTCGTTGTGTAAGTGGGCTGATTTTTAATAGCTCTGGCACTTGCGGATTTTCCAACAAGCTCTTCACAAAGGCTTCATCAAAATGAGCCGTTTTGTGGCGATTATGTTGATTGATACTGCGTAAAATAAATTGTGCTTTATGGGTAGAAAGCTCATCAAGAACATTAAGCTGTAATAATTGACGAATTTGTTGAGCAACTAAATCCCCTTCAATCACAAAAGCACTAATAAAGTTAGTCTGCTGACTTAAATTGAGAGCTTGAATTAAATCTCGTTGGGCTAAATCAGGCTTACCTTGCAAGTAATACAAACGGTTACGCAAAATTAACGCACGTTGGCTATCGCTGACTAAATTAAAAATCGCTGTTGTTTTTAACAAACTATTCAGAATTTTCAGTGCTTGTTCATAATCTTCTCGCAATAAATAGCAACGAGCAATGTTGCGCCATTGACGTTGAGTAAAGTGATTATGCTCTTGGGCAGGGAAATGTGCTTGAGCCAACCAACTTTCTAAATGTTGTGTATTGCCTTTCATCTGCCAACAAATGAGCTGTACTTCATCAATGGCTGTAACCCAATCTTTATGGGGAGAACTTCGGGCAAGCAAACTACGACAGCGTTCGATTAAACGTTCTGCATTATTGAGATCACCTTTAGTTAAAGAACTTTTGGCTAAAAGTGCCAAACATTGAATTTGTTCTTCTTCGTTTTCAAGTAACTCAATACCTGCATTTGCCATCGCCTCCGTTTGATCTAAATGGTGCCATTCCCACAAAATTTGCCCTTTTAAACGGAGCAAAAATTCATTCATCGGAATTTGATGAAAATCGTTAGTCTGTTGTGTAGTTTCTTTCAATAAATCATAAGCAGATTGCCAAAAACCTTGTGCCGATAGAATTTCAGATTGTTGCAATCTCGACCACAGCCAGTGATGATAAGCTCGTTGCTGAGTGGCTAATTTTTCTACCTGTTGCATTATTTGCAAACCATCTTTTAAATAGCCCCGACAATGTTGTGCCTCACCAATCACCGATTTCGCTACAATTTGTGCATAGTTAAACTCTGATGGCAAATTATTTAATGCTTGAGTTGCCAACAAATAGGCCTGCTCTTCATCACCATTATTGATAGCAACTTGAGCCCGCAACGCATCAAAACGCCCTTGTAGGCTTTCAGTAAGCGGTGTTTTTGGCTGAAATTTTTGCAAAATACCTAATACGTCCTGATAACGATGCTGACTTTGTGCTAACCAAGCCTTCAATAACACCAAATTTTCATCACGCCATAAAAATTCCGACGGTAAATGGGTCAAACAGTCTTCTAATAATTTTAATTGTCCTTGATGAAATAGTGACCAACCATTTTCTTGCAAAATATGGTAAAGCGTTTCAGGATTATCCAACATTTGAGCGTGATATAAGGCTTCCGAGCCATAGCCCAACTTTAACCAAACCATTGATGCCGTTTGATGCAGCTGTTGCCATTCATTCGGCAATTCCAAACGGCAACTCTGGGCTAAATAAGAGGCTAAAATCGGGTGAAATTTCCACCAAATTTCGCCATCATCTTGGATTAAACGCTGAATAAATAGCCCTTGTTTCTCCAAATCATCGAGTTTTTTAACACCGTTCTCATCTTCCGTTAGTGCTAACACCAATTTTTCATTCATTGAACGCAAAATGGCACAGCGTTGCATAAATTGCTTTACTTCTGGTTCAACATAGTGAAACACTTCTTCATTTAAATAATCTGCAATATGTAACTGATTAAGTTTACTCAATAATTTTTCAGGAAAGTGGATTAACTCGCTATTCTGTTTAATCGCTAAAATCATCAACTGTAATGCGGTTGCCCAACCTTCTACACGTTCACATAGTGAAAATACAATCTCATCACTTAAGGTTTCATTTAATTTTTGTTCAAAAAACTGACGAGTTTCATTGGGTGAGAAGGCGAGCTGGTGTACATCAATTTCTAATAATTTATCGTGAATACGCAAATTAGTAATGCTCAATGGCGGTGTCAGGCGGGAAAGCAACACAAGGCTCATTGTATTTGGTTGGTGTTTCAACCAAAAACGTAACGCATCGTGGATTTCACTATTTTCGATCAAGTGATAGTCATCAATAATCAAGTAAAAATGCGATTGAACCTGATCTAACTGAGCTAACAATTGCCCGAAATAATCAATCAGGCTGTTTTGATAGCCAATATCTTGCAAAGAAATTCCTGTTGCCTTTGCTAAAGCAGATGCAAAATAATGAGAGAATTGCTCCGCTTTGTTATCACTTTCGTCTAAAGTCAGCCACGCCAACGGAATATGTTTGGCTAATAGGCGATTTTTCCATTGCGAAAGTAAAGTAGTTTTCCCGTAGCCTGCTGGAGCAGTAATTAACGTGAGTGGATAGGATTTCGCTTGTTCCAATAAACGCAACAACGCCACCCGTTCAACCCCTTGTGATTGAGATTGTAAGATCGGGGGCGATTGACTTGATATTAGTTTTGTTGGAATTAACTTAGTAACAATTTGCATACTATTCTCCTATCCATAAGCGGTAGGATTTTAGCAAAGTTTTGTATTTTAAGGGTAATAATTAGAGTAATCCATAAGTGCTCTTTTATTATTGTGAGCAGACGAACTCTGACCAGTGTTATTTTTATATTTTTTGATTTTAAGAATTATTTTTATTTGTAAAATATCGAGCGTAATAACTTACTCGGAGAAATTTATGAAAAACACTTACTTTCGCTCTTTATTAGCAACATCATTACTAGCTATTTCTAGCTTCACTTCAGCAGAGATAGTTACTATCAAGGATATTCTTGATCGTGAGGTAAAAGTAGATGTTCCCGCAAAACGAGTTATTCTTTCATTCTATTACCCCGATTATATCGCGGTAACAGGTACTGAAAATTTCAAGAATGTCGTTGGGATCTCTAGAGAATTTTGGGAAAAATTTAATCCTGGTAGTTGGTCTTTATTTGCTGAAAAAATTCCAAATCTAAAAGATATTGCCGATATTGGTAATATCAATACAGGCACGTTCTCTACTGAAAAAACTTTAGCACTCAAACCAGATGTTATTATTTTAGCTGATTGGCAATATCAAACTATTGCAAGTGAAATTCCACGTTTAGAACAAGCTGGCATTCCAGTAGTAGTTGTTGATTTTAATGCTCAATCTGTAGAGAAACATACAAAGAGTGCAAAAATTTTCGGTAAAATTGCAGGAACAGAAGAAAGAGCAGAAAATATTGCTAATGAATATCAGCTAGGTATTGAAGAAATACAGAAACGTGTTAAACAAGCTAATCTAGCAAAACCTAAAATTTATGTTGAATTTGGTAATAAAGGCCCCAAAGAACACAGCTTTACTTTTGGTAACAATATGTGGGGGGCAATAGCTAATACAGTTGGTGGAGATAACATTAGTGCACCATTTATTGAAAATTGGGGACCAATAAATCCTGAACAAGTTCTCGCTTCAAAACCAGATGTTATTATGATCTCAGGTACTGAGATGGAAAATAAAACTAATACTGAAATTATGTCAATGGGAATTGATATTGAAAATGAAGATGCTCAGAAACGCCTTAAAGGATTTACTCAACGTACAGGTTGGTCTGAGCTACCAGCAGTAAAAACAGGGCGAGTTTATGGAATTTATCATACGGCATCACGCTCTTTAATTGATCTAGCGAGTGCTCAGTTTATGGCAAAGTCACTATATCCCACCCTCTTCGCAGACATTGAGCCTCAAAAAACCTATGATGATTTTTATAGAAAATATTTGCCTGTTACACCAAAAGGGACATTCTTTATTCAACTAAAATAATTACACCAGTAGCAACTATTTTGTCTATTAAATCAAATGGTTGCTACTTATTTTTCCAGCTATCTCTGACAAAATTTCCGCAAAGGTTTCCGTAGCATTTTCCGTTGTATGTAAATAAAGAGCTGGCTCAATTAACTCTAATTCATTTAATAGCAACTCACTGTTGATAATGGTTCCATCAACTCTTGCATATACTGGAATTTCAGGTAGAACATCTAAGACTTGACGAGCTTGTTGTATAATTTTCTCTGAAGTAGAAATTGGGATAATAGATACACCATAAGCCGAATTTGCTCTAAAGTCCCCTTGTTTTGGCTGTCTTTTAACTGAGTGGCTGAAGTTTCCATTAAAAAAAATGAGGCTTATTTCACCATTGCTTGCAACTTCTGCAATATAAGGCTGCAAAATAATGCCCGATGAATAGAGAGATAAATCAGGTAAAGGATCATTTGGGTTATATTTCAAAACGAATTGTCCACTTTGCCCAATAGCTGGTTTAATCACAACTTCTTGCCATTGCTGCTGTTTAATCGTGGGCAAAATATCGTTGGGATCGATTAGATACTCAGTGGGAATAACGTTAATCCCTTTCTGTTGTAAATCAATCAGATAGCTTTTGTGCATATTCCATAACATCAATTCGGGTGAATTAATAAAATGACTACCTTGTTGATAGCTTTGATTGATCCAATCTCTAAACTCATTTGGATATATTGAATAATCCCACGCACAAAGCGGTAAGATAATCCGCTTTTTTTGCACATCTTGCCAAGGTTGGAAAAGACAGGGAATAGCTTTCCGATTTAATACGTTCGCCAGTGGTAATAAGTTATCTGGCGGAATGGGATAAGTTTTACAGGTGGTAATAACGAATTTATTCATTGTTTCGTGAAAGAAAGATCCCCTTTTACAAAGGGGATCAGATTATTGACAAAGTCTTTTTTCATTCGGACGCCAGCGTGGCGTCCCTACAAAGAAAGTTATAACCAATTGAAAAATAACATATTTTATTTTGTTATGTAGGGACGCCACGCTGGCGTCCGTTAATTGGATACAACAAATTGGGGTTTGTCATCAGTCTGGATCCCCTTTTACAAAGGGGATATTGTTTATGATAGATTTATTTTACTTGTGCCATATATTCAGCTAAACGCCCCTTATTTTGGGTTGCTCGTTTTTCTAATTTATCCACTTCGGCTTGTGCTGCTTCTTTATTGACAGGGTTTCCGACTTGAATAACACCACTCATATTCATCATTCGATGTGGTGGGCAAACATAAACATATACACCCTCTTGTGTTAGGGTTAAAGTAAGCTCTTCATTCTCTTTAGATAAGAATTTTTCCGCACCTTCTGGTATAGCTCGACTTTGCACCCAATGCCCTTTATTAGTTGCTTTAAAGGTTATGGTATCACCCACTTCTACTTTTAGATAACCAGGTTCAAACACCATTCCACCTTCTTTACCCGTATCTAACATTTTCACTTCGTGATGAGCCGAAAAAGCTGAACTTGAAATTGCCATTAGAGTAGTAATTAAGATTTTTTTCATTATTCATTCTCCGAATATAAACAACATTGTGCTGACAAACATTTACGTAAAGGGCGAATAACAGGCGAACCTGTGCTATCGTATAAAATCTCTATATTAACTTTATACAAACGGCTAATAATATCCGCCTGTAATACTTGTTGAGCATTTCCTAAACCTTGAACTTTACCTTCACCAAGTAAAATAACACAATCGGAAAATTGTGCGGCAAGGCTTAGATCGTGTAATACCATTAAGGTAATTAGATTATTCTCTCGAGTATAATTGCAAACGTGTTCCAATAAATTGATTTGATGATGCATATCTAATGCACTGACAGGCTCATCTAGCATTAAAATTTCAGGGTTTCGCAATAATACTTGTGCAAACATTACCATTTGGCGTTGTCCGCCACTCAAACGCATTACATCTTTATGAGCAAGATGAGCAATACCTAATTTATCCATTAGCTGTGCAACTTCCTGAAGAAGCTCATCACCAATGTGCATATGTAAAGCATCTAATCGACCAAGCAGAATCACTTCCAAGGCGGTAAGAGACGCTTCTACCTGAGTATCTTGAGGCATATAGCCAATTCGTTTACGCCAATTTAATAAATTACGTTTACATAATAATTCATTATCATAACGAATAGCACCCTGATAAGTTACTTCGCCAAAAATAGTTTTAATAATTGACGATTTACCTGCCCCGTTTGGGCCAAGTACAGTATAAACTTTACCTTTTTCAAGGGTTAAGTTGATATTATTCGCAACGTATTGTACTCCTCGTTGGATTGTTAAATTTTCTAATTGCAACATTTAACCACCACGCTTAGTTAAGACAATCCAAAAGAAGAATGGTACTCCCACAAAAGATGTGATAATCCCAACTGGGAATAATGCTCCGGGAATGATCACTTTAGAAAGAACCGATGCAATGGATAAAAAGGCTGCTCCAACAAGCATTGCTCCGGGTAAGAAGAAACGTTGATCTTCTCCTAGTAGCATTCTTGCAACGTGTGGTGCAACTAAGCCAATAAATCCGATAATTCCTACAAAACTAATTGCTGTTGCGGTCATTACTGCCACAATAATTAAGGTTTTTAAGCGTAGCATCTGTAAATTGATACCCAAACTTAATGCCCTTTCTTCCCCTAAACGTAAAGCGGTTAGTTTCCATACATCTTTTGAAAGTAATATTACACTAATAAAGGTTACTACAGTTGCAATGCCTAAATTCTCCCAAGTCGCTTTGGTTAAGCTACCAAATAGCCAAAATAAGATTTGCTGGGAAATTTCTGGGGCAGAAATAAATTGAATTAACGAAAGTAATGATTGGAATAAAAATAGTAATGCAATCCCAACTAAAACAAGCATCGCTGAACTAAAACGACGTAAAGATGCAAAAATAAAAAGAATACCTGATGCAACCATTGTCATTATAAATGCCCCAACAGGTACAGCAAATCCAAGAGGTAAACCAAAACCACCAAAAGCAATGACGGTTGATGCCCCCAATCCTGCTGCTGCAGCTAAGCCTAAAGTATAGGGACTTGCCATTGGGTTATTTAACAGTGTTTGGATTTCAGCTCCACCAACACCAAGTGCAGCACCTACGACTAATGCCATCAATGCCATTGGTAAGCGGAGATCATAGACAATAACACTTGTTGTGGTTTCAACATTATCTAAACGCAATAATGCTTTAACCACGTCTTCAATAGGGAGCATTGAAGGACCTGTTACAATATCGAATACAAGCCCAATAAAGCTAATAACAAGAAAAGTAATAATAACGAGCCAACGTTTACGCTCTAACGCACGTTGGCTCTGAATAATCTGTTCAACAGTATTGCTCATTATTTGCTCTCTGGATAGAGATAAAATGTGCCTTGTGGAACAATTGGAAGATTTTTACGATAAAACTCTAAATAAGTCTTAGTTGGATCTAGATCCGCAAATAGCTCTGGATAAACAGCTTTTGCTACGAATTGGATTGAAGCACTATCTGAAAGCGTACGAGAGTTTGCGTGGTAAGCTCCATATAAACGATTAGATTTAATTGCAGGTAGCTCGCTCCAACCTGAACGATCTTTAAAGCCGTTTAAACGTTTTCTTGCTTCACTTTCCTCAATACTAAAGCCCATTACCATTGCTTCAGGATTTTTCTTCAACTCGGTTTCACGACCACTGATAATAACTACATCTGGTTTTGCGGCTAACACTAATTCAGGGTTAATCGGGCTATAAAATTCTACTGCTTCTTTAGCAATATTATCAGCCCCCACTAAGTTAAGCATTGCACCCCACATACTTTTTCCGAAAGTAAAACTATGTTCTTTAGGGCCTTTATTACCAAATTCAACATACACTTTTGGCTTAGCTGGGTTTGCTTTAGCAATACGATCTTGAATATCTTTTACAACGGCTTTGTATTCCTCATTCAGCTCTTTTGCCTTTGTTTCGTTGCCTGTCACTAAACCAATAATTTCAGTAGATTTAACATGTTTCTCGACAGTTTGGGCTAAATAATCAATAACAACTACAGGAATACCCGCTTTTTCTAATGGTTCTAGGTCAGAATCTAGGGCTTTATATTGCCAATCTGCCATCACTACTACATCAGGCTTTAATGCCAGGATTTTTTCAACAGAAAATGTACCGACTTCAACTTCGCCTACATCTTCCAATTCATTCAAACGTGGTACGGCTTTACTAAATTCAGCCCAACTTGCAGGAGCCCAATCCGTCCATACAGCTTTAGAAAAACCAACCACATTATCAAATGATTTTACACCTGCTACAGCCATATAATCTTGATAGTTAAAGGCAAGAACAACTCGTTTAGCTGGTACATCAACCGTTACTTTACGGTCTAAAATATCAGTAAACTCTACAGGTGCCGCATAAGCTGTTGAGCTAAATGCGAGTAAAGATGAAAGTGCAATTGCTCCGAGTTTAAAAGTTTTTAACATACAAAAGTTTCCTTTATATTTAAATGATAATAAAACTCATCCATAATATAAAGACAATTATGGTTTTGCAAATTATTTTAATTTATAGATTAAGTCATTAGACCACTTTATCTCGTGCCACACTATACACCCAATTCTTTAAATAACCGCTTGCACGCTGTGCCATCTTCTTTGAATAGATGACAGCGATTTGGATTGATGCCGATGGACATTTGATCTCCTTCTTCCACAAGCACAATATCATTTTGGCGGTAAACTAGGCTTTGTTTGATTGGTGGCATTTCAACGTGAACTTGGGTTTCATTGCCAAGTTGTTCCACTACTTTTACGGTGCCTGTGATACAAACTTCACTTTGATCACAAGGTAAAAGATGCTCTGGGCGAATACCAAGAGAAAGGTTATCGCCTACTTTCACACCTGTACTATCCACAGGAATCCAGAAATTCAGGTGTGTTGAATCTGGTAACTCGATTTTTACGCCATCTGCTTTTGTATCAATGACTTTTACAGGTAAGAAATTCATTTTTGGTGAACCGATAAAGCCTGCAACAAAGCGGTTGGCTGGGTAGTGATAGAGTTCTAAAGGTTTACCAATTTGAGCCACATTGGTGGTAATTTGAGTGTTGTTTCCTAACGCTTGTAATACCACGATTTTATCGGCAAGTGTCATTGCTTCAACTTGGTCGTGGGTAACGTAGATCATTGTTCTACCTAGCTTTTTATGTAACTTAGAAATCTCTACTCGCATTTGTACACGCAAGGCGGCATCTAAGTTAGAAAGCGGTTCATCAAGTAAAAAAACTTCTGGCTGAGAAACTAAGGTTCGACCAATCGCAACACGTTGGCGTTGTCCACCAGAGAGTTCTTTCGGTTTACGTTGCAATAAGTGTGCAAGTTGTAAGATTTCTGCCACTTGATTCACACGTTGTTCAATTTCTGCTTTCTGTTTACCTGCTAACTTCAAACCGAACGACATATTTTCAGCCACATTTAAATGTGGATAAAGGGCATAAGATTGGAACACCATACCTATATTGCGTTTGGCAGGCGGGACATCATTCATTCGTGTTTCGCCAATATAGAGATCGCCCGTTGTAATATCTTCTAAACCAGCAATCATTCTTAATAAAGTGGATTTTCCGCAGCCTGAAGGGCCAACAAAAACAACAAATTCGCCTTCTTTAATATCAAGATTTACATCTTTTGAGATATGTACATCGCCATAGGATTTTCCGACACTCACTAATCTTACATTTGCCATTTTATTTATCCTTCATTTGCTATTATTTCAACGTTGCTAAGATTACTCATTCTTTGCACAGTTGAAATCATACTTAGCAAAAATTTTTTGCTTGAATTTAAAAAATCTTTTTGGGTTCAAAATACGAAATTCTGTGAGGTTGCTCACATTTTTAAGTAATATTTTTGTGATATATTTCACGCTTTTTTTATTTTGATATAAAAATGTGAAATAGATCACTAAATAAACTGATGGGGTTGAGAGAGGGGGATGATGAACTCCAATCTCAAATCTTTCATTATGCAACCGTCAAATTTCATTTAACCTAAAATGAGGAAAAAGCGATGAAAAACTTAACCAAAACAGCATTAGCCGTATTTGCAGGATTATGTTTAGCACAAGGCGTGCAGGCGAAATTAGTTGAAGGTCAATTAAACATTTGGATTAACGCCGATAAAGGTTATAACGGCTTAGCCGAAGTGGGTAAAAAATTTGAACAAGAAACAGGAGTAAAAGTTGTTGTAGAACACCCAAGCAAATTAGAAGAATTATTCCCACAGGTAGCATCAACTGGCGATGGCCCTGATATTATTATTTTCGCTCACGACCGTATGGGCGGTTATGCACAATCAGGTTTATTAGCTGAAGTTCACCCAAGTGCAGACTTTAAAGCAAAACTTTCTGATATTGGTTGGAATGCAACCAAATATAATGGTAAACAGATTGCGTATCCGATTGCGGTTGAATCTCTCTCATTGATTTACAATAAAGATTTAGTACCAACTCCGCCGAAAACGTGGGAAGAAATTGAGAAATTAGATAAAGAACTCAAAGCAAAAGGCAAAAATGCAATTATGTGGAACTTAGCAGAGCCATATTTCACTTGGCCGATTATTTCTTCACAAGGTGCTTATGCCTTTAAAGTAACGCCTGAAGGCTATGATGTGAAAGACATTGGTGTAAATAATGATGCTGCTCAAAAAGGCTTACAATTTGTCGTTGATCTTGTTAAAAATAAAGTAATCAATGCGGATACAGACTATTCTGTGGCTGAGGCTTCATTTAATAAGGGTGAAACTGCAATGACTATCAATGGCCCTTGGGCGTGGTCAAACATTGAGAAAAGCAAAATCAATTATGGTGTTGCGGTATTACCAACTTTAAA
Source organism: Ursidibacter sp. B-7004-1 (assembly GCF_053654055.1). Classification (NCBI taxonomy): domain Bacteria; kingdom Pseudomonadati; phylum Pseudomonadota; class Gammaproteobacteria; order Pasteurellales; family Pasteurellaceae; genus Ursidibacter; species Ursidibacter sp. B-7004-1. Next base: position 41,456 of record NZ_JBSIUP010000009.1, read on the forward strand.
CGGCAAAGCGGGTAAACCATTTGTAGGCGTTTTAAGTGCTGCAGTTAATGCCTCAAGCCCGAACCAAGATCTTGCTAAAGAGTTCTTAGAGAATCATCTCTTAACGGATAATGGCTTAGATACTGTAAACAAAGATACGCCACTTGGTGCAGTAGCATTAAAGAGTTTCCAAGCAAAATTAGCCTCAGATTCTCGTATTGCTGCAACAATGGCGAATGCTGAAAATGGTGAAATTATGCCGAATGTTCCGCAAATGAGCCGTTTCTGGTACGCTGAAAAAGCCGCTATCGACAGTGCAGTAAATGGTCGTCAATCTGTTAAAGCTGCTCTTGATGAAGCTCAAGCAAAAATTGAGAAAGAGTAAATAAAAAACTCCCCTCTTTGGAAAAGAGAGGCAGGGGGAGATTTGATATAGGTAATTAACGAAGAAAGTAAGTGATAAGAAAAACCATCTTATTTTTCTACAAATCTCCCCTAACCCCTCTTTACTAAAGAGGGGAATAAAATTACAAGCGGTTACTTTCTATCAATTTCTTGCAATTTCCTACTCGCCGTCAAAACAAGGAAAATAAAATGCTAACTTCCACTCACACTTCCACTACTCAATTTTGGGGCAAACGCATTTTCATTGCGTTACTGTATCTGATTGCTTTTTATTTAGTGTTTACCATTTATCTACAAGGCGAAATCCTTTTTGCACTTTTAACCTTGGTTGTCGTGGCATCAGGTATTTTTGTATTTAGCTCAGAACGAGCATATCGCTGGCGTTATCTTTTCCCTGGTGTTTCTGCGGTAGGTATTTTTGTGGTATTTCCACTTGTTTGCACTGTTGTCATTGCATTCACCAATTATAGTGGGACTAACCAACTTAATTTTGAAAGAGTGGTCAGCCAGCTACAAGCTCAACGCTATTTTTCAGGAGAACGCTATAATTTCAAATTACTTGAAGCAGAAAGCGATAAATTTCAAATCTTATTAGAAAACAGTGCATTGCAAAAAAATTATCTTTCCGCACCGCTTGCACTAACCGAATTAAAAGGAGATGTGAAATTAGACGAAGTGGCTCTTTTGCCTGAAAGCAAAGTTGCACCATTAAGAACCATTACGCAAAATCGCCAACAATTACAAACAGTCAATGCGATTTTGCCTAACGATGAAATGCTGACAATGAGTTCACTTCGTCAATTTTCACAACAAAGCCACCGCTTTAGCTTCGATAGTGACAGTCAAATTTTAACCAATAATGAAACAGGCGAACGCTATAAACCGAATAATGATATTGGTTTCTTTCAACAAATTGATGAACAAGGGAATTTTAGCGGAAAACGTTTAGAGCCAGGTTATACGGTGGGTATCGGTTGGCAAAATTTTGTTAAAATTTTAACCGATGAAGGCGTACAAAAACCATTTATTCAAATCTTTATTTGGACTGTTACTTTCGCTTTTCTTACGGTCATTTTCACTACGCTGTTAGGAATGATCTTCGCATCTTTAGTACAGTGGGAGCTGTTAAAAGGTAAAGCAGTTTATCGTCTATTATTGATTTTGCCTTATGCAGTACCAGGCTTTATTTCCATTTTGGTATTTAAAGGCTTATTCAACCAAAGTTTCGGGGAAATTAACCTTATTTTAAATAATCTATTTGGCATTCGCCCTGAATGGTTTAATGATCCGTTCTTGGCTAAAGTGATGATTTTGATCGTCAATACTTGGTTAGGTTACCCTTATATGATGATCGTCTGTATGGGATTATTAAAAGCTATCCCAAATGATCTTTATGAAGCCTCTGCGATTGACGGTGCAACGGTATGGCAGAATTTTACCCGTATCACAATGCCGTTATTGATTAAACCATTGATGCCGTTGATGATTGCTAGTTTCGCCTTTAACTTTAATAATTTTGTGTTAATTCAACTACTTACACAAGGTCGTCCATCAATGATCGGCACAAGTACGCCAGCAGGACATACTGATTTATTAGTCAGCTATACTTATCGTATTGCCTTTGAAGGTAGTGGAACTCAAGATTTTGGCTTAGCAGCTGCGATTGCGGTGATCATCTTCTTACTTGTGAGCGGTTTAGCATTATTCCAAATTCGCTTAACTAAATTACAGCAAGATTAACAGGGAGGGAAATACTATGGCTATTGTTCAACCTAAATCAATGAAAGCACGCTTATTTGCAACGCACTTTTTTCTCATCGCTTTTTGTGCATTGATTATGTTCCCATTATTGATGATTTTAGGGATCTCGCTTCGTCCAGGTAACTTAGCCCTTGGCGAAATAATCCCAAGCCAAATTTCTCTGGAACACTGGAAATTAGCATTAGGTTTTAGTGTTACCAATGCAGATGGTACAGTAACACCACCGCCATTTCCTGTATTACTTTGGCTATGGAACTCCGTAAAAGTCGCTGGCATTACGGCAATTATTACCCTTGCTCTTTCAACAACTGCTGCTTATGCCTTTGCTCGCTTACGTTTTGCAGGGAAATCAATGCTGTTACAAAGTATGCTGATTTTCCAAATGTTCCCTGCTGTACTTTCTCTCGTTGCGTTATATGCACTATTTGATCGCTTAGGCAATTATGTGCCGTTCTTAGGGCTAAATACTCACGGTGGGGTTATTTTTGCTTATCTCGGTGGTATTGCAATGCACGTTTGGACAATCAAAGGCTATTTTGAAACGATTGATAAATCACTGGAAGAGGCAGCAGCTCTTGATGGTGCGACACCTTGGCAAACCTTCCGCCTAATTTTATTACCTTTATCCGTACCAATTTTAGCGGTGGTATTTATTCTATCTTTTATTTCATCAATTATTGAAGTACCTGTCGCCTCTTTACTCTTGCGTGATGTAGAAAACTATACTCTTGCAGTTGGTATGCAGCAGTATTTACACCCACAAAACTATCTATGGGGAGATTTTGCGGCTGCGGCAATTCTATCCGCTATCCCAATTACGTTAGTATTTATTATTGCACAACGTTGGCTAGTTGGTGGATTAACTGCAGGCGGTGTGAAAGGTTAAGGATTCGCAAAATAATATTCTTTGGTTATGAATAGGACACACGCAGTGTGTCCCTACAAAGAGAATTGTAACCAATTGAAAAATAACTAATTTTCTTCTACTTGTAGGGATACACTGCGTGTGTCCGAATGAAAAAATAGAAGTAAAAAAGACTTGGAGTAATAAAATGAAACAATCTCACCCATTTTTAAACCGTTATTTTATTGATGAACACGGTCGCCGTTGCTACGCAGAGCCAAGCGTATATAGCAAAGTGGCTAAATTACTCGGTAAACCCAAAAGCCGGAAAATATTACCCTTTGTGAAAGTATTCAAACAAGGCGAGCCCATTTCTATTGCCCTATTTGTGGCGGATAAAACTCAAAAAATCCATCAAACGTGGCAATTAACCTTAGAAAGCGGTGAGATTTTAGCGGGAAAATGCAAACGCAATACCATTCATTTACCGAATAACCTACCCCTTGGCTATCACCAACTCAGTCTTAACGGTATCAAGGCAAATTGCCGTATTATTATTACCCCTGAACGAGCATTTCAGCCAACAGAACTAGCCGAGAATAAGAAACTCTGGGGAGCTATTTTGCAGCTCTACACGCTACGTTCTGAACAGAACTGGGGTATTGGTGATTTCGGCGACTTAGCTGAATTTCTCACGAGATTAGCGGAAAAAGGTGGACATTTTGTTGGTTTAAACCCAATTCATTCACTGTTCCCTGCAAATCCTGAAGGAGCAAGCCCTTATAGCCCATCTTCTCGTTTATGGCAGAATATTCTTTATATTAACGTTGGAGCGATTGATGCTTTTCAGAAAAGTGAAGAAGCACAAGCGTGGTTTCACTCCGCAGAGATCCAACGCCAATTAAATGAAGCTCGCCAAAAAGAATATGTGGATTATTCACAAGTAACTTGGCTGAAATTAGAAGGATTACGCTTAGCCTATCGCTATTTTTGCCAACAAGATCAATCCCAATTTGAACAATTTATTGCCGAAAATGGCGAGCCATTAAAAGTACAAGGAACATTCGATGCGTTACACCAATGGCTCTCATCACAATTTAGTGAACAATGGGGCTGGAATAGTTGGGACGTAAAATATCAAGACTATCGCACCGCTTCCGTACAACAATTCCAAACGGAACACGCTGATCTTGTGCGTTTCTATATGTGGTTACAATTTATCGCTCAACAGCAGTTACAAGCCTGTAACCAACTTGCTAAACAATTAGGAATGCCAATCGGTTTTTATCGAGATCTTGCCGTTGGTGTGGCAGATAACGGAGCAGAAACTTGGGCTGATAACGATCTTTATGTTCTTGGTGCATCTGTCGGGGCTCCGCCTGATATTATGGCGCCACAGGGGCAAAACTGGGGATTATCGCCGATGCACCCTGAAGTGCTACAAGAGCGTGGCTATCAACCATTTATTGATCTATTACGAGCCAATATGAAAGATTGTGGAGCATTGCGGATCGACCATATTCTTGGCTTTGCTCGTTTATGGTGGGTGTCAAAAGGCGATAGTGCTAAAAATGGAGCTTATGTGAAATATCCTTTAGAAGATCTTCTCTCTATCTTAGCCCTTGAAAGCCAACGACATCAATGTTTAATCATTGCTGAAGCCTTAGGCACAGTGCCGAAAGGAATGTTGGAAACCCTTGAGAATAAAGGTATTTTGGCATACAACATTTTCTACTTTGAATATGATCATCAAGGTAGTAAGCCATTAGCAAACTATCCATATCAAGCAATGACAACACTCAGTACCCACGATTTACCAACAGTACAAGGCTACTGGAAGGGTTACGATTTTGAACTTGGACAGAAATATGGCGTTTACCCAAATGAGAAAGTATTGAATATCTTACGCAATGCTCGCCATTCCAATAAAGAAGCCATTCGTAGAGCTGTTGAAGCAGTTCAAGAATTAGAGCCTGATAGTGCAGGAATAACCGAAGTTTTCAATCATCAGCTACAAAGCTATGTGGCTGATACGAATAGTGTGCTGTTTGGTACACAACCTGAAGATTGGTTGAATATGTTAGAGCCTGTTAATATACCTGGTACAAGCACAGAATATCCAAACTGGCGTAGAAAACTCTCTCAAACCACTCAAACTATTTTTGCAGATGAAAAGATACAGGTATTACTTGATACGATTTGTCAGAAACGGAAAGGATAAATTAACTTAGCAATAAACAAGCGGTAGGATTTACGAAAAATTTTACAAATCCTACCGCTTGTTTTTTTGTTTCTAATGTCCGCTTAATACCTTGGCTGGTTCTAATTTAGAAGCTCGAATAGCAGGGTATAAACTTGCAAGCAAGCTTAAAATAATTGTAGCTAACAGAACCCAAACAATATCTAGCCAGTGAATTTCACTCGGTAGGAAATCAATAAAATAGATACCGTCAGAGAGCAATTTTGAGCCGAGAAGACTTTCAATTCCCTTGATGATAGCGGTCAGATTTAACGCAACAATAACACCTAAGATAACGCCAAATAATGCCCCTTTCATTCCTGAAATTAAGCCATACCAAAGAAAAATATGCTGAATAAAGCGGTTATTTGCCCCTAGTGTGCGTTGAATAGCAATATCTCCCTGCTTATCTTTCACTGCCATTACCAACGTAGAAATGATGTTAAAACAAGCCACGCCGATCACTAGCACCATTGCAATATACATTACAGTACGGATCAGCTGAATATCGTTATACATATAACCAAATTTGTCTATCCAAGTATGTAGGTAAAGTGGCTGTGGATAGCTGGCAAGCTCAGGAAAAACTAAATCTCTTACCGCAAAAGGCTGTTTTACTGCCATCTCAATACCAGAGAATTGATCTGTTTCGAGTTCGAGTAACTCTTGGGCTTTGCTTAATGGGAGTAAAGCATAACTGTGATCTAATTGTCCGTCTAAACGTAAAATACCACTTACATCAAGGCTAAAGCGGAGTGGTTGGGATAACTTTCCATCTTCCGTTGGCTGAGGTAAAAGTAAGGTTACTTCATCACCGACTTCAACACCAAGATCTCGAGCGATACCCGCACCGATAACTAACCCACCTTGTTGATGAAATTGTTGCCACTGTTCTTTTGGGATAAATTGCCCTAATGCACTTACCTGATCTTGTTTAACTGGATCAACACCACGCACTTGTGCAATTTTTAGCTGTGAGCCATTTTCAATTAAGCCCGTAAAACTCACAAAAGGTGATGTAGCGGTAACATTCGGGTTATCTTTTACAATTTTTTCTAAAGCAAAACCATTGTTTAATAAGTTAGCCCCATCTCTAGTTATGGTTTTAAGTTCAGCGTGTGGTACAACAGAAAGAACCCGTTGATTAAGTTCTCTCTCAAAACCATTCATCGCACTTAACCCGATGATTAAAACTGCAACGCCGAGAGCAATGCCAATACTTGAGAATAAGGAAATTAGTGATACTAAGCGGTTTTTTTGTTTGCCACGTTGATAACGCCAGCTAATAAAAAATGGAGTACTCATTATTCCGCCTCTCGCAATACACCATCTTGCATAATCAAACGGCGGTTAAGTTTATTTGCTAGGCTTAGGTCGTGGGTAACTAATAAGAAAGCGATCTGTTGTTCTTGATTGAGCTGTTTAATTAACTCAAAAATACTTTCAGTGGTTTTCTGATCTAAATTGCCTGTCGGCTCATCAGCAAGGACTAGCGATGGGTTATTAACTAACGCACGAGCGATAGCAACACGTTGGCGTTCACCGCCTGATAATGCAGATGGGCGATGCGTAATTCGATGAGATAATCCTACCGCTTGTAGCATTTTTTCTGCACGATCTTTTGCTTCATTTTTATTTTGCTGACCGATTAACATCGGCATCATTACATTTTCTAAAGCAGTAAAATCAGCCATTAAATGATGAAACTGGTAAACGAAACCTAAATGCTGATTGCGTAATTTTGCTAATGCATTGCTACTAAGTTGTTGCAATGATAGCCCTTTAATAAATACTTCCCCTTCACTTGGCTGATCTAAGCCGCCAAGTGTGTGGAGCAACGTACTTTTTCCTGAGCCTGAACTACCAACAATAGCAACTAGCTCACCACTGTTCATTGAAAATGAAACATTTTTTAGCACTTGGGTTGCATTATCGCCTTCTTGATAGAACTTATTGATATTTACACATTGTAATAATAGTTGTTGATTCATATTCTTGTTTTCTCTAAAACGCTGATTCTCTTTTTTATAAAATGGAATATCGCTATTTTGCCTAAAATTACCTATTCGGATCAAATTACTTTTACTTTTTGTGAAGTATGTCACTTTTTTGCAAGACAAAATAGTAAAATCCCATTACTATATACAAGTTTTTCATATTAACTATTAACTCTTACATTGAGGATATTAACAATGGCAAAAATCGTTAAAGTAATCGGTCGTGAAATCATCGACTCTCGTGGTAATCCAACTGTTGAAGCTGAAGTTCATCTTGAAGGTGGTTTCGTAGGTCTTGCTGCTGCGCCATCTGGTGCATCAACAGGTTCTCGTGAAGCGTTAGAATTGCGTGATGGCGACAAAGCACGTTTCTTAGGTAAAGGTGTGTTAAAAGCTGTTTCAGCAGTAAATAACGAAATTGCACAAGCAATCGTAGGTAAAGATGCTTCTAACCAAGCTGAAATTGACCAAATTATGATTGACTTAGACGGTACAGAAAACAAATCTAAATTTGGTGCAAACGCAATCTTAGCGGTTTCATTAGCAAACGCAAAAGCAGCAGCTGCATCAAAAGGTTTACCACTTTATGCTCATATCGCAGAATTAAACGGTACTCCAGGCGTTTACTCTATGCCATTACCAATGATGAACATCATCAACGGCGGTGAGCACGCAGATAACAACGTTGATATCCAAGAATTTATGATTCAACCAGTTGGTGCGAAAACATTAAAAGAAGCACTTCGTATTGGTGCTGAAGTATTCCACAACCTTGCTAAAGTATTAAAAGCGAAAGGCTTAAATACAGCAGTAGGTGATGAAGGCGGTTTCGCTCCAAACTTAGCATCAAACGCTGACGCATTAGCGTGTATCAAAGAAGCGGTAGAAAAAGCAGGTTATGTATTAGGCAAAGATGTAACTTTAGCGATGGACTGTGCATCTTCTGAATTCTACGACAAAGAGCGTAATGTGTACGATATGAAAGGTGAAGGTAAAACATTCACTTCTCAAGAATTTACTCACTACTTAGAAGGTTTATGTAAAGAGTACCCAATCGTATCTATCGAAGATGGTCAAGATGAATCAGACTGGGAAGGTTTCGCATACCAAACTAAAGTTTTAGGCGACAAAGTTCAATTAGTGGGTGACGATTTATTTGTAACAAATACTAAGATTTTAAGTCGCGGTATCGAAAACGGTATTGCAAACTCAATCTTAATCAAATTCAACCAAATCGGTTCATTAACTGAAACTTTAGCAGCAATCAAAATGGCTAAAGATGCAGGTTATACAGCAGTTATTTCTCACCGTTCTGGTGAAACTGAAGATGCAACAATTGCAGATTTAGCAGTTGGTACAGCAGCAGGTCAAATCAAAACTGGTTCTATGAGCCGTTCAGACCGTGTTGCGAAATACAACCAATTAATTCGTATCGAAGAAGCATTAGCTGCAGCAGGTACACCAGCACCATTTAACGGTTTAAAAGAAGTTAAAGGTCAAGCGTAATTAGCTAATATATAATTTAACGCCCCTACACTTCGTTCGGAAGTATAGGGGCGTTGTTCTATGCTCAATAATAACTAAACCGAAAATGGATATTGAATACTTGGGTGGTATTCATAACCTTCTACTTCGAAATCATTTAGCGTTACCCACGTTTCTAAATCTTCAAGAGTCTTAATATCAGGGTTGATTTTTAATTTAGGTGACGCAAAAGGTGTACGAGTTAATTGTACATTCTTCATTAAATCAAGTTGATCTTCGTAGATATGCGCATTCACAATTTTATGAAAGGCTTGACCTGCTTGATGCCCTGTAATCTGAGCCATCAATGCAAGGAATGTGTAGCATTGGATCATATTCCAGTTTAACCCTAAAGGTACATCAGCGGAACGTTGAGTGCTATTTAGGTAAAGTACACCATCAAGTAAAGAAAAATGGTGGCTGTGTAAACAAGGTCTTAAACACCCCATATGGAAAGCACCAGGGTGATAGAATGTATAAATTTCACCACGATTATCAATACCACGCTTTAGGTCATCAACAATTTGACGAAGTAAATCAACAGAGCCTGTTCCATCGGCTTTTGGAAAATTACGCCCAACCGCACCATAAACTAAGCCCATATCATCTTTACCTTTTCGATAAGGATTTGCTAACCAAGCACTATTTTCATTGGCGTTTGCGTCCCACGATTTTGTTCCTAACTGACGGAAATCAGCAGCGTTATCATACCCCCGTATGTAGCCTAATAATTCAGCAATAGCAGCTTTCCAAAAACTTCTGCGAGTAGTTACAAGTGGAAATTCTCCATTGGCTACATCATAGGTCAGATCAGCATTGATAACGGTTAAACAACGCTTACCCGTACGCTCATTCTCAACCCATTTTCCTTGTTCAACAATACGTTGGCATAAATCTAAATACTGTTTCATATAGTAATCCCATCTGTTATTCGGTAGAATGGTTCTAGCCTTTATAAAATGATTAAGGAGTATATATGAAATCTTTATTAAAGTCTTTTTTCGTGATTTCGACTATTTTCGTGTTAGCTGCGTGTGGTTCAAGCAAAACAAGTGGTTGGAAACGTCTTTCAGAATCGGAAGTTGATCAAAAATCCTATGCAATTGCTTATGGTGCAACCGCTCAAACCTATTTAGATCGTGTAAACCAGAGCTATGATATTGACTCTTTTATGCACGGTGTAGATGATTGGTATAACAAAAAGGTAACTTTACCTATTGAGCAAATTCGAGCGAGTTTATTGAATAGAATGTTAGATCACAATGTTTATGCTTATTATAGTGGGGTGCTATATGCGTCTGAACTGCAAGCAAATTCAAACCGTTTAAGCCCTAAATGTTGGTCTTTTGTTGAACCGAAAAGTATTACACAAGGTATTCACGATGCAATGTTAGATTTGCAAAAAGGTTCTGTGCGTGATGATGAATATATCAAAAAAGGAGCAGAGCAGATTTTACACTTATGTGTAGAACAGGTTGAAGCTGATCAACAGCAGAAAAATAAAACTAAAGCATCGAAGAAATAACCTACTCTTTTTACGGCAATAACAATTATATTTATAATCATTATTGCCGTAGATTATGATACTAATCTTATCTAATACTAAAGTTAATACTTCTCAATTTTGGCTTTTTCCGCTATGCTTTACGCTCTTTTTCTAACTGAATTTATACATTGCAATTACCACTACCTATTCATCAGATTGATGATGAAACACTCGAAAATTTCTACTCAGAAAATAGCTTACTGCTGTTAGATTCACTACATCAAAATTTTATAGATGTACAACAGCCATTTTTCTATATTTGGGGTGGGCGTAGTAGTGGTAAAAGCCATCTGTTAAAGGCAGTGAGTAATCATTATTTATTGAATAACCTGTCATCTAGTTATATTCCCCTTGAAAAATCACACTATTTCTCGCCTAGTGTATTAGATAATGCCGATCAGCTCGATGTGATTTGTTTAGATGATCTTCAAGTAATTGCAGGTAATGAAGAGTGGGAATTAGCAATTTTTGATTTATTTAATCAAATTCGTGAACAACAGGGGCTATTTAGTCAAGGTAAAAAAACACTTTTACTCATCAGTGCAGACCAGCCACCAAGCCATTTGGCAATCAAATTACCTGATTTACGCTCTCGTCTAAATTGGGGGGAAGTATATCGACTTGATGATTTAACGGATGAACAAAAACAAACTATTTTACAGCGTAGTGCACACCGTAAGGGGCTAGAATTACCTGATGAAGTCGCCAGCTACTTATTAAAACGAATAGATCGAGATTTGCAAGTATTACTCAATAAACTTGAGATTTTAGATAAAGCGTCGTTGCAAGCACAGCGTAAACTAACGATCCCTTTTATTAAAAGTATTTTAGAGCTTTAATGGGCTTAAACAATGAACCATAAAAATCAACTCATACTGAACAATATAGCCTGTGAACGTGGCGAAACACGCTTATTTGAACATTGCCAACTGACGATTAAAAGTGGTGAATGGTGGCAAATTGAAGGACATAATGGTATTGGTAAAACCAGTTTATTGCGTATTTTAGCAGGGCTCTCAGTTGCAGCTGAAGGGGACGTAAGTTGGAATGGTACACCTATTCAGCGACAAAGAGATGAATATTATTCAAACCTTTTTTACTTAGGGCATTTTGCAGGAATTAAGCCAGAACTGACCGCTTGGGAAAATTTACGTTTTTATCAGAAAATTCAACATTTACCACTCAGCGATGATGCCTTGTGGAATGCACTACAAAAAGTTTCACTCATTGGCAAAGAAGATTTACCTTGTTCGCACCTTTCTGCAGGACAACAACGGCGTGTTGCACTAGCTAAATTATGGCTTACTCAAGCAACCTTATGGATTTTAGATGAACCATTTACCGCTATTGATAAAAAAGGGGTAAGTGAGCTAATTACACATATTGAGCAACACTGTGAACAAGGCGGTATCACTATATTTACTAGCCATCAAACAGCCCAAAGCGATAAAGTAAAAATCTTATCCCTTGATCAATTTAAGGTATAAACAATGACCATTCTGACTATTATTCAACGAGAACTGACAATTGCTTTTCGTAAACCTGCGGAAATTTTAAACCCATTGTGGTTTTTCTTGATTATTATCACAATGTTTCCACTCTTAATGGGGCCAAATCCCGAATTACTCGGTAAAATTGCATCGGGTGTTGCGTGGGTAGCGGCAGTATTATCAGCCTTGCTCTCTTTTGAACGGCTATTTCGAGATGATTATTTAGATGGTTCATTAGAACAATTACTCCTTTTACCAACAGGCTTAGCTCAAGTTGCTCTCGCAAAAGTGATGGCTCATTGGTTATTAACAGGTTTGCCACTCATTCTACTCTCGCCCATTACGGCAATTTTACTGTCATTGGAAATAGAAGTTTGGTGGGCGTTAGTTCTTACCTTGTTACTGGGTACACCTATCTTAAGCTGTTTAGGAGCAATTGGTGTCGCTTTAACCGTAGGGTTACGCAAAGGCGGTACATTACTAAGTTTGCTCATTTTACCGCTTTTTTTGCCAGTCTTGATCTTTGCTGCTTCAGTGCTAGAAGCCTCTACACTAAATTTAGGTTATTCAGGACAATTAGCAATTATGGGAGCAATGTTAGTACTAGCCTTAACACTCTCTCCCTATGCAATAGCGGGAGCATTACGCATTAGCTTGCAGTAACAAGCGGTTAGTTTTACACAATTTTTTACATTTTATTGGAGTCTTTATGTGGAAATGGTTACACCCTTATGCGAAATCAGAAACACAATATCGCATACTTGGTAAAGTTCAACCAATTTTAGGTTTTTTAAGCTTTATCTTATTAGCAAGTGCATTTATTTGGGGATTAGCTTTCGCCCCGAAAGATTATCAACAAGGCGACAGCTATCGTATTATCTTTATTCACGTCCCTGCAGCAATTTGGTCTATGGGAGTATATGGCTCAATGGCAATTGCTGCTCTTGTTGCTTTAGTTTGGCAAATACGTCAAGCCAGTCTTGCAATGATTTCAATGGCACCAATTGGTGCAGTATTAGCCTTTATCTCACTAGTAACAGGAGCCATCTGGGGTAAACCGATGTGGGGAACTTGGTGGGTATGGGACGCTCGCTTAACATCGGCATTAGTGCTGTTCTTTTTATATCTTGGCGTAATGGCACTGTATAGTGCATTCCAAGACCGTAATGTCGGTGCAAAAGCAGCAGGGATACTCTCTATTGTTGGCGTAATCAATTTACCGATTATTCACTTCTCAGTAGAGTGGTGGAACACGCTACATCAAGGAGCAACCATTACTAAATTTGATAAACCATCAATGGCAGTCGAAATGCTCATACCACTATTATTAGCAATTTTTGGCACAATGATTTTTATGATTTGGCTAAGTATCTTACGTTATCGTAGTGCATTATTGCAAGATGAACGTAAACGCCCTTGGGTAAATGAATTAGCAAACCAAATGAAGTAGGAGAGTAAAATGACATTTCAATTTAGTTCAATTAGCGATTTTTTCGCAATGGGTGGATATGGTTTCTATGTTTGGCTCGCCTATGGCATTACATTTTTTTCGGTAGGGTTACTCATTTGGCAAAGCAAACGTGAAATTAAACAAACATTAAAATGGGCAAAAAAAGAGCAAATCAAGAATACCCAAAGATAAAAAAACGGTAGGGAAACCTACCGTTTCAGATTATTGACAAAGTGTTTTCATTCGGACGCCAAGCGTGGCGTCCCTACAAAGAATAAGTATAACTAATTGAAAAATAAATATTTTATTTTTGTTATGTAGGGACGCCACGCTTGGCGTCCACTCATTAAATCAACAAATTAAGGTTTGTCATCAGTCTGAAACGGTAGGTTTCCCTACCGTTTTTTATCTTTCCAAAACCAACAAATCAGGTAAAGTAGCGAAACTTTCTGCTCTAACGGTGTTATGGAAATCAATGATATAAGCCATTTCAGCATCCGATTCACGAATTGCACCGTACAAATTACTATAAAGCCCTTTCTGAGTAATTTTACGAGCCACCACATAGCCACGTTCTAAATAAGGTTTTACTGCCCAATAAGGTAAAGCGGCAACCCCCCGTTTACTCGCTACAAGTTGAATAATAGCAATGGTAAGCTCACTAGTGCGTCTTGTCGGGTTAATTCCTTTTGGGTGTAATACTTTACGCAAAAGGTCTAACATATCATCAGGCACAGGGTAAGTAATTAAAGTTTCATCAGCAAAATCTTCAGCATCCCAAATTTCTTTACTTGCCAAATGATGATCTTTAGAACAAATTGCCACCATTTCATAAGAAAATAGCGGTTTATAGCTCACGCCTGCGACATCTTCCATCTCCGATACCACAGCCCAATCGGCACGATGAGAAAGCAATAGCCCAACAGTGTCTGTATGGAAACCAGATACAATATCCAGCTCAACTAATGACCAACTTTGACGAAATCTATCCATTGCAGGCATCAGCCAATCAAAACAAGTATGACATTCCACCGCTATGCGTAATTCACCAACCTCCCCTTGCTTTACGCGGGCAAGATCTAATTCAGCCTCAACCACTTGTGGTAAAATCTTATAAGCCAACTGAATTAAACGCTCACCTGCTGGAGTGAAATGAATAGGCTGAGTTTTACGCTCAAATAAAGTTAATTCATATTGATCTTCTAATAATTTGATTTGATGTGATAACGCTGATTGGGTGAGATGAATGCGTTTTGCAGCTAAAGACACACTACCACTTTCTTTTAAGGCAAGTAGCGTTTTCAAATGGCGAAGCTCAAGGAAGATCGGTTTCATTATTAAAATTTTTATTCATAAAGGCAATTTTGAATGAAAATTATAACAATATAAAAGCAATAACAGAACAGATAAGGGTGATATTTACATAAGCGGAGCCTTTTGCAAAAAATATTGCAAATCTCTCCGCTTATGATTTAGCGAACAGGTTGATATTCAGCTTGTAAGCCTTTTTGCACTGCTGGGCGATGATAAATAACATTTGCCCAGCGTAGTAAATTTGGGTAACTCTCTATCGCTAAAAACTCCCTAGCGTCATAAACTAAGCCAAGAGCAAGCTGCCCATACCAGCTCCAAATGGCAATATCGGCAATCGTGTATTCCCCACCGCAAATATATTCCTGTTTGGCTAAATGTTTATCCAGCAAATCTAATTGACGCTTTGTTTCCATTGTAAAACGGTTGATTGGGTACTCAAATTTCTCTGGGGCATATTTATAAAAATGTCCAAATCCACCGCCAACATAAGGGGCACTTGCCATTTGCCAAAATAGCCAAGAAAGGCATTCTGTACGTTTTGAAAAATCACTTGGGATAAAAGCCTGAAATTTTTCAGCTAAATAGAGCAAAATAGCCCCAGATTCAAAGACTTTTTGTGGCTCTTCAGCGGTTAAATCAAGTAGTGCAGGTATTTTAGAATTTGGGTTAATTTCAACAAAGCCACTGCCAAATTGGTCGCCTTGGCGAATATCTATTTTAAATAGATCATAATCAGCTTGAGTGATACCTTTAGCCAATAATTCTTCTAGCATTATGGTAATTTTTACCCCATTCGGCGTTCCCAATGAGTAAAGCTGTAAGCCTTTATTTCCTTGTGGGAGTGTTAAATCAAAGGTTGCCCCTGATGTAGGTCGGTTGATTGCTGCAAAAGCTCCGCCATTTTGCTCTTCCCAACGCCATACTTTCGGTGGAATATAATTTGTCATTGTTGCTCCTTAGTTTTGATAAACCATTGAATGTGAATAGAAGCGGTAAGATGTGTAAGATTTTTTGCAAATCATACCGCTTTTTGTAAATTTTCCTTGATATTTCGTGAAATATCCCCAAACTATCTGGCACTTTTACTTCATTATGATTAAAGGAAATAAGTATGTCGAATCCACTTTTAAATGCAACAGGTTTACCACAATTTTCAGCAATTAAACCTGAGCATATTCAACCTGCTATTGAGCAGCTCATTCAACAGTGTCGAGAAACCATTGAGCAAGTTTCTCAAATAGTACAACCAACTTGGGAAAACTTCTATATGCCACAAGCGATGACGGGGGATAAATTATCTCGTGCTTGGTCGCCAGTGGGGCATTTAAACTCAGTCAAAAACAGTCCTGAATTGCGTGATGCTTACCAAGCTTGTTTACCATTATTATCTGAATACAGCACTTGGGTTGGGCAACATCAAGGGTTATATCAAGGCTATTTAAAATTAAAAAATAGCCCTGAATTTGCGAATTACTCTTTAGCACAGAAAAAAGCGATCGAAAATAGCTTGCGTGATTTTGAACTATCAGGCATTTCATTACCTGCGGAACAACAAAAACGCTACGGTGAGATCTCAATGCGTTTATCAGAACTCAGTTCAAAATTTAGCAATAACGTGTTAGATGCGACAATGGGTTGGGAAGTTTTAATCGAAAGTGAGGCTGAATTAACAGGATTACCTGAATCAGCTCTTGAAGCTGCGAAATTAGATGCTGCAAGTAAAGGGAAACAAGGTTATCGCTTTACCCTTGAATTTCCAAGCTATCTACCAGTAATGACTTACTGTGAAAATCGTGAGTTGCGTCAGCAAATGTATGAAGCCTTTAATACGAGAGCGTCAGATCAAGGTCCAAATGCAGGGAAATGGGATAATAGTGCAATTATTGATGAAACGCTAAAATTACGTTTAGAGTTAGCTAATCTGTTAGGCTTTGAAACCTATGCAGATTATTCATTGGCGACCAAAATGGCGGAAAATCCAAAACAAGTCGTGGATTTTTTAGAAGGGTTAGCCGACCGTTCAAAAGCACAAGGTCAAAAAGAGTTGGCAGAACTAAAAACCTTTGCAAAACAAGAATATGGAATGGACGATCTTCAACCTTGGGATATTGCTTTTTATAGTGAAAAACAAAAACAAGCACTTTATGCGATTAATGATGAAGAACTTCGCCCATATTTCCCAGAAGAACGCGTACTTTCAGGGTTATTTGAATTAGTAAAACGTATCTTTGGAATGAAAGTGGTTGAACAAAAAGAGTTTGATAGCTATCACGAAAGTGTACGCTTTTTCAATATTTTTGATGAAACTGACCGCTTGCGTGGCTCATTCTACCTTGATCTGTATGCAAGAGAACATAAACGTGGTGGTGCGTGGATGGACGATTGTATCAACCAAAAACGTTTAGCAGATGGTTCATTACAAAAACCAGTGGCGTATTTGACTTGTAACTTTAATAAACCGATTGGGAATAAACCTGCACTCTTCACTCACGATGAAGTCACTACGCTATTCCACGAGTTTGGTCACGGTATTCACCATATGCTGACTGAAATTGATGTCGGTGATGTTGCTGGGATCAACGGAGTACCTTGGGACGCAGTGGAATTACCAAGCCAATTCTTAGAAAACTGGTGCTGGGAAGAAGATGCGTTGGCATTTATTTCAGGGCATTATGAAACGGGAGAACCACTGCCAAAAGATAAACTAACACAGCTACTTAAAGCGAAAAACTTCCAAGCTGCGATGTTCGTCTTACGTCAGCTAGAATTTGGCATCTTTGATTTCCGTTTACATTTAGCTAAACCGAGAGAGAATTTGTTATTAGATACGTTGAGAGAAGTAAAAGCACAGGTTGCAGTAGTAGAAATTCCAACTTTTGTGCGTACTCCGCACAGTTTCGGGCATATCTTCGCAGGTGGATATGCCGCAGGTTATTACAGCTATTTATGGGCAGAAGTGCTTTCAGCAGATGCTTTCTCCCGCTTTGAAGAAGAAGGGATTTTTAGTCGAGAAGTCGGGGAATCTTTCTTACAAAATATCTTAACGCGTGGTGGTTCAGAAGAACCAATGGTGCTGTTTGAACGTTTCCGTGGACGTAAACCAACCTTAGATGCGTTATTGCGTCATAAGGGAATTGCTTAATAAAGCAACCTAAAATAATGATGTAATAGGCCAATAGAATCCCCTAGATTTACTAAGCGAATCTAGGGGATTTTCATTAGATTAGTCAAATAGCTCATCTAAAGCAGAAATTAACGCCATACTCGGCTTATCAAAAAACACGCCATTTTGAGTTGCTTCATTCATTGCTCTAAGAAAGAGATAAGCCACGCCGCCAAAATCTCGCTGATAGTCGTAGTTTTTGCCTAAACGAGAGTGTAAATAACGGTGGAAAGCTAGGGTGTAAAGTAAATACTGTAAATCATAACGGAACTGTATCATTGTTTTTGCAAGGCGGTCTTGGGTGTAATCTTGTTCAAATATACCTAAGAAGTTCGATTTGTAATCCAGTAGATAGTACTTTCCTTGATGCTCCACAATACAGTCAATAAAGCCACGCACAAAGCCTTCTAATTGGGGGAGTTGCAAGTCGGGTAAATGCTCAAAAGGGCTGTGCTGTTTAAGTAATATATTTAACTTAGGTAACGCAGTTTTATTCCGCAAGCGTAAGTAGAATTGCCATTCATTCAAGCGTTTTTGTACTGGAATATCCGATAATTTGAATAGTTGATCGCCAAATGGCGTATTTAGCACTTGTGTTAGCCATTGTTGTGTTGGTTCAATCCATTCGGCTGATAAATTTAGCTGTTCACATAGTGTTTGAATGCTTTCAATATCAATAGGTTGAGTAAAATCTAGCAATTCAAAATAGCGGTGTAACAAATTACCCACTTTAGTGCTGTGTGGGAATTGATACGGGCTGAAAGTTTGCTCTGCTGTTTGTTCTATACCCGTTTCATCAAATGATATATCAGGCACAGTGGTACTATCGTAATCTAATGCGTCATCAGATAATCTCACAAGCGGTAGTTTTTGCTCTCTATTTTGCAAACGTTCATTTTGGGCTTGAAGAGCTGTAAAACTGGTAATTAAGCCACTTTCGTTAATTTTGGTCTTAAATTCTCGAGCCTGTGGCGTGGTAGATTGTGTTTCCTCTGTTTTAGTCCACTTCGTTACTTCGCTCAATTCATTTAACTTGATGATATTTTTCAGAATACCTTTACGAGCCAAGCATTCTTCGGTTTTAGTGTCTTTGCTGATATTTCCATCTGTCAGTACATAGTGCATTGCACTCCAACTTGCTGTCCACTCATCAGGTAGCATTAGATGAAGTTGATATTTTGCACGAGTGAGTGCTACATAGAGTAAGCGAAGATCTTCCGCATATTCTTCCTTATTGCGTAAATTTTTGATGTCGTCATCTTGGTTGCCAAGTAACCAGTGTTGTTTGTCTTGGTTGCGATAAATAGCAAGGGAAGGACTATTCGCCCCTTTATTCGTTTTACCTAAAAATGGTAGCCACACCACAGGGTATTCCAACCCTTTGGATTTATGAATTGTGATGATTTTGATCAGATCATCTTCACTTTCTAAACGAAGAATTTGTTCATCATTCGCATCAGGTTCTTCAATCTGTTGAGCAAACCAACGTAATAAGCTAGATTCATTTTCAGCGGTTTCCATTCTCTCTTGTAATAATTCGGCTAAATGGAGCATATTGGTAATACGGCGATCTGCATTTATACCCATTCTTACTCGTTCAAGCAGTTGTTGAATATAAAGTTGATGTAACATCGGCAGAATGCCTTGTTGTTGCCAAATTTGCTGATAGTGAATGAAGGATTCTACGCAATTATCCCAACGCTCTTCAGAATGTTTCAGTTGGTAAATCTCATTGGAATCTAGCCCCCACAAACCACAGCCAATCGCAGCCAATACAGATCTTTGATGTAATGGATTTAAACAAGCGGTAAGAATGAGCAATAAATCTTTTGCTTCTTGAGTTTTATAAACAGAAGATCTTTCCGATAAAAACACCGATTGAATATTACGTTTTGCGAGTGCTTGTTGTAGTTGGGCTGCATCGGAATGAGAGCGGACTAAAATCGCAATATCTTTCGGTGCTAAGGCTCGAGAATTGAACGTGATTTGTTCGTTGCCTTGTTCATCTGGTATGCGTTTTTCTTCGCTCACAAATAGTTGTCCTTGTTGCGCGGCAATCAACTGCTTGACTATCTGTTCCGCACACTGTTCAGCCACTTCACATTTTTTCGGGTGGAGATAAAAATTGATGGCGTGTTGCCCTTCACATAAATGACTTTTTGTTTCTTCGCTTTCTACGGGTAAAAATGCAATTTCAGGATAAATAAACGGAGAACAGTATTCCGTTGATTTAAAAAGAAATAGTTGATTTACAAAATCCACCACTTCAGGCAGAGAACGCCAGTTTTTCGGTAGCGTAAATTTTTCGCTGACTTGTTGAGATGCGTCTAAATAAGAAAAAATATCCGCCCCACGAAATTTATAGATCGACTGCTTTGGATCGCCAATCATAATAAAACCACTTGGTTTTTCTGACATCATAAAAATCTGTTTAAAGATCTGATATTGAATTTGATCGGTATCTTGCGATTCATCGATCATCGCAAAAGTGTATTGTTGGCGGATTTTCTCAGCAAGTTGTTTACCATTTTCACCATATAAAGCGTGATAGAAATAGTGCAACATATCGGCAAAGTTTTTCTGCGAATGGCTGTTTTTAAATGCCTGTAATTTTTGATTTAAGTGATTGAAATAGCGGTAGAGCAGTTTTGTTTTAATCTCGTTTTGCGTGTTAGCAAATGACTGCTGATAGGTCGAAATCATCTCATCAATCGCAAGAAAATGTGCATTTTCAGGGGTATCTGCCCCTTTACTGGTTTTTTCAGCCAAATGAGATTGCGAAAAATATTTTAATTCGGTAGGGAAATCTAAACTTTCGCTATTCGCCCACTGATCAAGAATTGGAAGCCATTTATTTAATAAGCTATCTTCCTTGTAACTTCGCCCATCAAGTACTTTAATTTGCCCTTGTTGTTGCAAGGCTAAAATCTGCTGAATAGGGGAAATAATCTCATTGTGGTTTTCTTGCCAATAACTTTTACAATTTGCAATAAATTGAGCTAAAGTCTCCGCTTGTGCAACATAATCGGAGCTTAAAAATGCTTGTTGTTCTGGGGTAAGCTCTGGTAGCAAGCCTGATAAAAGATGTTTTACATTTTTTAATGCCGAATTTGGGCTAATTAGCAGTTCTGCGACTAATTTAGTTTCTTGCAAATCACTGGTATAAAAAAGCTCTCGCCACGTTTCTTCACTTAAACGTCTTAATAATTCTGATTCATCGGTTTGTAAATCAATATCAAAACGTACGCCTGAGTCAAACGCAAACTGAAAGAGCATTTTTTGGCAAAAGCTATCAATAGTAAAAATACTGGCAAGATCGATATCTTGTTCTGCGACTTTTAAACGTAGTAGGGCTTCTTGCTTATTGTGTTGAACTTGTTCATAAAGTTGAACAAAGAAAGGTTCTTTGGAAAAGATATAGCTTGTTTTTTTAGATTCGGGATTACGCACTATTTCAGCAAATTTCCCTAAATTTTTACGAATACGATCTCTTAATTCTTGCGTTGCCGCTTTGGTAAAAGTTACCACCAAAATTTGCTCCACCATTAGTGGCTCACAACCTACTCCAAGCAATAATCGTAAATATAGATTTGCCATTGTGTAGGTTTTGCCTGTACCTGCGGAGGCTGCAATTAAACAAGAACGATCAAGGGGTAATGAAATAGGATTAAGTGTTTGCATAGTATCTAAAAAACAAAGTGAACAATGTGCTAAATTTTACCACTCAAATTGCAAGCGGTCAGTTTTATTCGACAATTTGCAAAAAATCACTACAATCTCACCGCTTATAATAGTTAAAAAGAAAGGGTAATAAGATGAAACTAAATGCTCAACAACAACAAGCGGTAGAATATACTACAGGGGCTTGCCTTGTATTAGCGGGGGCAGGATCGGGCAAAACAAGGGTTATCATCAATAAAATTGCACATCTTATTGCCCATTGCGGTTATTCACCAAAACAGATTGCAGCCGTTACCTTTACCAATAAAGCTGCTCGTGAAATGCGAGAACGAGTGGCACATTCTATCGGTAAAGAAAAGAGCAAAGGGCTAACCATTTCTACCTTCCATACACTTGGGTTTGAAATTCTCAAACGTGAGCATAAGTTACTTGGCTATAAATCAGGAATGACGCTGTTTGATGAACACGATCAAATCGCATTGCTCAAACATCTTTTGCCAGAAACGGTAACAGAAGATAAAGAACTACTGAAACAGCTAGTAAATACCATATCCAACTGGAAAAATGATCTGCTTTCGCCTGAACAAGTTGTTGGGGTTGCCAGTAGTGATCGTGAACGTGTATTTTCCCATTTCTATCAACAATACCAAAATCAACTCAAGGCTTATAATGCGTTAGATTTCGATGATTTAATTATGTTGCCAACTTTGCTATTTCGCCAATTCCCCGAAGCGAAAGCCCGTTGGCAACAGAAAATTCGCTATTTGTTGGTTGATGAATATCAAGATACCAATACAAGCCAATATGAGCTAATAAAATTGATTGTGGGTGAGCAAGGGAATTTTACGGTTGTTGGCGATGATGACCAATCTATTTATTCTTGGCGAGGGGCAAAGCCTGAAAATATGGGGCGACTTCGCCACGATTTCCCACAATTAAAAGTGATCAAACTAGAACAAAACTATCGCTCTAGCCAACGTATTTTGCATTGTGCCAACATTTTGATTGATAACAACGATCACCTTTTTGAAAAAAGGCTCTTTTCACAGCTGGGAGAAGGCGAGAAATTAAATGTGATTGAAGCCAAAAATGAAGAGTTTGAGGCAGAGCGTATTGTAGGTGAGCTGATTGCTCATCGCTATTCTCGTAAAACCAAATATAAAGATTATGCAATTTTATATCGTGGCAATCATCAATCACGTTTATTAGAAAAATTGCTGATCCAAAACCGTATTCCCTACAAAATTTCTGGAGGAACATCGTTTTTCGCTAAAACAGAAATTAAAGATATGTTGGCGTATTTACGCTTGCTAGTGAACCAAGATGATGATGCGGCATTCTTACGTATTGTGAATACGCCTAAGCGAGAAATTGGAGCGGCTACGTTAGAAAAATTAGGGCAGTTAGCGAATGAAAAACAGGTTAGCCTATTTGAAGCAATTTTTGATTTTGAACTTATTCAACGTTTAACGCCAAAGCCTTATCAAGCCTTGCAGAATTTCGCTCGTTGGGTGGTTGAGCTTGCTGATCAAGCGGTAAGATCGGAGCCACAATCTGCAATTAAAGAGATGTTGGCACATATTCAGTATGAAACCTATCTCTATGAAACTGCCACCACACCAAAGGCTGCCGAAATGCAAAGTCGCAATGTACAAACACTGTTTGAGTGGGTACAAAAAATGTTGGACGGTGATGAAATCAATGAGCCGATGAGCTTGAACCAAGCTGTGACTAATCTCACTTTACGCGATATGATGGAGCGTTCAGAAGATGATGATGAGAGCGATCAAGTTCAGCTAATGACTTTGCACGCCTCAAAGGGGTTAGAATTTCCCCACGTTTTTTTAATTGGAATGGAAGAAGGTATTTTACCCCACCAAACAAGCATTGATGAAGATAACGTGGAAGAAGAGCGTCGTTTAGCCTATGTTGGTATTACTCGAGCTCAACAAACTTTAACTTTCTCTTTATGTAAAGAACGCCGCCAGTATGGTGAGATCATAAAGCCTGAAGTCAGCCGTTTTCTGCTTGAACTTCCCCAAGATGATCTGCAATGGGAACGCAATAAACCACCGCTTAGTGAACAACAAAAACAGCAAAAAACCGAAAGTAACATTGCCAATTTGCGAGCATTATTGATGGCGAATAAGAAATAAGTTTCTAAACAATTACTTTGGAGTGTTTAGCCAATTTCTTAAAATCTGTTCTCCATATTCGGTCATAAAAGATTCAGGGTGGAACTGTACGCCATAAATCGGTAACGAATGGTGCTTCATCGCCATTAATACACTTTGATCGCAAACAGAGGTTGCAACAAGCGGTGTGTTCTCAAGGGATTTTTGCAAAATTGCCCACGAATGATAAAGCCCAATATTAAACTGTTCGGGTAAATTCTCAAAAATTGGATTTGGTTCTTTTTGGATTAACGGACGTTGTTGCCCGTGGCGAACATTTTCTAAGTTATATAACGTCCCACCAAAAAATTCACAAATAGTTTGATGCCCTAAACAGACACCTAAAATAGATTTATGCTGATGGTAGCGTTCTAGCATTTCAAAAAGTTGTGGATAAGCTCTTGGCACGTCAGGACCGGGGGAGATCATAATATGGCTGAATTCTTCAACATCATCTAAATTTAATTGCTCAACAGAAATGACTTGACTCTCTACGTTCATTTTGCGTAGTAAATCAACCAAATTAAAGGTGAAAGAGTCGTGGTTATCAATGATTAACAACATTATTTTTGATCCTGTTCGCTGTTTTCTACTTTATCAATAATTAAACCTAAACGAGTAGTGTCCCAGTCATTTGCCAGTAATTCAACTTGAGGCAATGTTTGACTAGCTTTCGTTGAAAGTTGTTGGAAACGCTCCACCTTACCAACTAACCCTTGTTTACCGACTAAAGACGTAACTGTCTGATTATACTGGTTGCTTGCGGTGGTTAGCGTATTCCCAAGTTTAGCTAAACGCTCGGCAATGACACATACTTGATTATAAATATCCCCTGCTTTTTCACTGATTTCTCGAGCTTCAGCATTACCACGCTCAATTCGCCATAAGTTTGCAACAGTGCGTAAAATTGGCATTAGGGTTGTGTGCGACACAAGAATAACATTTTTTTCATAGCCATAATTGAATAATTGCGGATCGTGCTTCATCGCTTCAATATAGGCAGGCTCAATCGGCACAAACATCAATACAAAATCAGGGCTTTTAATCCCAATTAAGCTACTATAATTTTTCTTCGATAGCCCATCAATATGCTGACGCAATGAGCGGCAATGCTCATCTAAGGCTTTATGAATTGCAAAATTATCTTCAGAACGCACCGCTTGATCATAAGCAACAAGGGAAACCTTGCTATCTAAGATAAGATGCTTATTATCAGGTAATTTCACCACAAAATCAGGTGCGAAACGTTTGCCTTCATCATCACGATAACTTTCTTGAGCAAGATAATGCTCCCCAGCCAGTAAACCTGCTGATTGCAAAGCACTTTCTAGCTGAATTTCTCCCCAGTTTCCTGCAACTTTATTATTACCTTTCAAAGCAGTAGTTAGATTTTGGGCTTCTTGCGACATTGATAGCCCTATTTCAAGTACACGTTTAATTTCGGCTTCTAAATTAGCATTGCCTTTGATCGATTCAGAATGGACTTCATTAACCCGTTTTTGAAAGCCTTCTATTTGCTCTTTAAACGGTTTTAAGAGTAAGTCCAATGCGTTTTTATTGCTTTCAGAAAATGATTTACTTTTCTCATCTAAAATTTGTTGTGCTAAATGCTGAAATTCCACATTTAACTGCTGGCGAACTTCTAAGAATTGCTGTTGTTGGCTTTCAAAATTTGCCTGTTTTTCATTTAATGTGGTGCGTAACTCTGCTAGTTCTTGCTGAGATTGAGTAAGTTGAGCATAAAGCCCCTGCATTTCTCTCTCTTTATGATTGCACTGATTTTGACTATGTTGAAGTTGTTCTTCTAAACTTTCTGCTTTAGTATGAGCAGAACCAATACGTTCTTTTAACTCATTGATATAACGTTCCAACTGATTTTCTGCATTTTCCGCTTGTTCAATTTTCTGCTGTAATTGGGCAATTAAGTGATCCCGCTCCAATAAACGCTCTTGGCTACTTTCAAATCGAGTTTGTTGTTGAATAGCCCATTGTTCTAATTGATTTTTTTCAGCTAAGAGTGATTGATGCTGACTTGAAATCTGTTCAAGTTGTTGTTGAGATTGACTCAGATCTTGCTGTAATTCAATGCGATCTCGTTGATAACGAGTGTTCGAAAAAAACAGAAATAAACATAATACGATTAAACATAGAATGGCAATATACAGCCAAATTTGATCAATATGAGGCATTAGCGTTATCTAAAATACTGTAAAAAATTATAGGTATTTTACACATTAAATAGGAGAGATTGAATACCAAGCGGTAGGTTTTTACCTAAATTGTGCCGAAAAACTCCGTCCTTCAGGGCGGAGATGTAAGGCACAAACGGCATAGCCGTTTCAGATTATTGACAAAGTCTTTTTTCATTCGGACGCACTCAGTGAGTCCCTACAAGAAAAATTATAACTGATTGAAAAATAACAAATTTTATTTTGTTGTGTAGGGACACACTGCGTGTGTCCGTTTATTGAATACAACAAATTAGGGTTTGTCATCAGTCTGAAACGGCATAGCCGTTTCAAACCTAACCAATCGGGTGTTTGCTGTTGCTCAATGTATTGGCGAATAATTGAACGGTGTGTCTAATTAAAAGCACAATGTCTGCCGTGTCTAATTTCAGTTTCTTTTTTCATAGACCAAGTGTAGAATTTGGTAAAAATCACATTCTAAACCTTGTCAATGCAACTACGCAAAGCTTTTAAGTTCGAGATAATGCCAAACGGCGAGCAAATCCGCAGAATTAAACAGTTCTGTGGCTGTTCTCGTTTTGTGTTCAATCGAGCATTGGCTTGGCAGAGTGAGCAGTACGAACAAGATAAAACATTTAAATTTAGCTATTTGAAACTCACTGCATTGCTTCCACAATGGAAAAAAGAGCTACTTTGGCTCAAAGAGTGCCATTCTCAAGTACTTCAACAGTCGTTAAAAGATCTTGAAAGTGCGTTCAAAAACTTCTTCCAACAGCGTGCAGATTTCCCGAAATTCAAGAAAAAAGGCTTGAAAGAGAGTTTTCGCTTTCCGCAAGGTTGTAAATTAGAGCAACAAAATAACCGCTTATATCTCCCGAAAATCGGCTGGGTTCGCTATCGCAACAGTCGTGATGTCGTAGGCGAGATTAAAAACGTAACTGTGAGCCAAAAGTGCGGTCGTTTTTTTGTCAGTATTCAAACCGAATTTGAATACGAAATTCCAACCCACAAAGGCGGAGAAATTGGTATTGATATGGGGGTTGTACGTTTTGCGACACTTTCAAGCGGTGAGTTTTTTGAACCGTTAAACGCTTTTAAAACCGACAAAGGCAAATTAGCAAAACTGCAACGCCAACTTAAAAACAAGGTTAAATTTAGCCAAAACTGGCAGAAATTAAAGGCGAAAATCGCTAAACTACACCACAAAATTGCCAACTGTCGCAAAGACTTTTTGCATCAAACTTCAAGCCAAATCAGCAAAAACCACGCAATGATCTACGTTGAAGATTTGCAGGTATCAAATATGTCCAAATCAGCCAAAGGTACGGCGGAAGCACACGGCAAAAATGTGGCAGCCAAATCAGGCTTGAACCGAGCGATATTAGATCAATCTTGGTTCGAGTTCCGCCGTCAGTTGGACTACAAAACGCAATGGCAAGGTGGTTTTTTAGTGGCTGTTCCGCCGCAAAATACCAGTCGAATTTGCCCTTGTTGCGGTCACACCGCAAAGGAAAATCGCCAAACACAAGCCAATTTTGAGTGCGTAGAATGTGGCTACACAGAAAACGCAGATGTGGTTGGCGCATTAAACGTGTTGGAGCGAGGGCGAGCAATCGTCCAAGCGTAAAATATCAAGGCAGATAATAATATCAGGGCAGGACGTGTCCATAGCGCTTGTGAAGTGAACCGCACTAGCGGTCAGCAACAAGAACCCACCGAGAGTAACCCACGCAAAGCGTGGGAGCTAGTAGGAATCTCCGCCCTTTAGGGCGGGGAGGACGTCAAATTGATATTGTATTTTGAACCTAACCGCAAATGGATATTGATATTGAAACCTAAAACCTCGTTTCAAAAATCAGGTTGATATTTTTATCGGTATAAGAATAAAGTGTCGATAAATTACTACGGTTTTTACGCCACGAAAATTGTAATTTAGGTGTAATACCGAATAAATGCCAATCTCGTTTCCACAAGGTTAAACTACTGCTCAATACGTTATCTTGACGGATTTTTCCTAAATTCAAGAACCCACCTAAAACTGCTACATCTTTATATTGTCGTTGTGAATAACTCAGATTCAAACGGCTAGATAGCCCCCACAATTGCCACTCTTGCCCCCAACCAAAACGTAGGCTTTTGGTGTCGGAGCTATACTGGCGAATTTGTGTTGTTTCTCGATTAAAATCCGTACCCAAATAGAAAAATTGTTGGGGCTTTGTTAGCCATAACAAGGTTGCAGAAACCAACTTACTGTAACCATTTTGCAATGGATTATCATAATAGCGGTGTTTGCCATATTCCATTGCTGTTGAGATTTGCCAATTAGGTGAAAGCCAGTGGTTAAATTCAGTGCGAATACCTTGAGTATTACGGTCTCGGGTATTACTTAACCAACGTTTTTCAAAGAAAGGGAGCACGCGGAAAGTGGACTTTTCCGTTTTATAGGCATAGCCAAGTAAGGTACGGTTTGTGATTTCATCATTATCACGACTATCCCAATAGAGTTTGCCATAGAGATCGTTCTCAAAAGCAAGATAATGTGCATTTACTATATTAAAATCACGAGATAAATCGGCACTATACGCCACACCATTGGCTTTTTTCGGAAGTAAACCTTTCCCTTTAACAAAGCCTGTGTTTTCAATTTCAGGACTATGAGAAGCGTTATTTACATTATCATCTTTAATATAGTAAGCCGTTGCCCCAAATTGCCAACTACTGCGTTTTTTTAAGGCAGCAAGATAAGCATCAATCAGCTGGGCGATTGGGATAGGGAGATTTTCCACACTTTTGGCTTTGTTAAATTGGTCTTCGGCAGCATTGTTTTGTTGAGCATTAAAGAGTGAAATAGCTAACTCAATCCGCACTGCATTTAGGTTGGGCTGTTGTGCGAGAATTTTGCGGTAAAAACGAATGGCTGTGGCATTATCATTATCAAGGCTAGCCAGTTTGCCTTGTGCGAAATCAATTAAAATAGGGTCGGTATTGGGTAAGGTTTGGTAAATTTCTAACAATACACGAATAGCCTGTTGGTTACGGGCAAACAGGGCATCACTCAATAATTTATGTGTGAGTTGTGGATTTTGTTTCAGTTGCTGTTCATTGATTTCAATAACGGGCTTAGTTGCACTTTCTGCTGGTAATACAGGGCTTGCTTGTGGGGCGGCTGGTTTAGCCACATTATGTAAATGTTGTTCTGTTTCATTTGGTGTGGCATTTAATGCGGTAGGCAAGCAGAATAAAGGCAAAAGGTATTTTTTCATAAAGGCTCTCGAAGATTTGTAGTTTGCAAAAAATCAGCCAAAACTGACCGCTTTTATCATTTTGAGTGAAAATAAAAGCCGATCTGTCGCAAAAGCAGATCGGCTTAGAGGCTAATAATTATTTAGCTTCTTTGATTCCACCGAAGGTGGCATAATAGCCTTTAGAATAGACTCTTCCTACAGCTTCATTTAATTCTGGCCCGTGGAATGAACCTTTATACATTGCTTCTTGACCACCTACTGTGGCATTACCGATAAATCCTAAACCATTACTATCATTGTAATTAATTTTTTCCCCATTAACTTGAACAGCCTCTGCATCTCGTATACCAAACTTTTCTAGAGAAGGATTTTGGCTTGAGGTCATATCTGTTTCTAATAGTGTAATTTTACCCATAAGCTTACTATCAATTTCACCAGAAACAGTGCTTTTATCTAATGTTTTAGCAAAATTTGCATTTAAAGTAACACTCCCATCGTGAACTAAATCATTGCGAAAGAAATTAAAGAGACCACCTTCTTTATATGCGATTACTGCACCTTTATAAGTTGCTGAGCCGTGTAATTTAGGATCAATTTCTTTAACGCCATTATTTATACTGCCAATTACATAATGTTCTTTATACTTAGAGTTTTTATCAAATGACGTATCTGCTCCAATAGACTGGAAAAGAGCGCCATTTTCATAGTCAAATATTCCATAACTAGAATATACTTGATTACCATATAAGTAGGTACCTTCTTGCGTAGTTCTTACAAAAATGCCTTGCTGATTACCATTAGATATTTTTTCTATATCAAACCATGTTGTGCCAGATGCATATCCTAGCTTCTCAATTCCAAAATGTCGCCAGTTGAATTTATCGACTTCTTTTTCACTTAGTTTGATAAATTCCCCACCTACCGTAACTTTACTATAGTCTGGTTTTGGCTGTTTAGCTGGTTTAGGCTGCTCAGCTGGTTTAGGTTGCTCAGCTGGTTTAGGTTGTTCAGCTGGTTTAGGTTGTTCAACTGGTTTAGGTTGTTCAATTGGTTTAGGTTGTTCAGCTGGTTTAGGTTGCTCAGCTGGTTTAGGTTGCTCAGTTGGTTTTGGTTGCTCAGCTGGTTTAGGTTGTTCAGCTGGTTTAGGTTGCTCAGCTGGTTTAGGTTGTTCAGCAGTGTTTGCTTGTTCAGTTGGGTTTGCTTGTTCAGTTGGGTTTGCTTGTTCAGCTGGTTTGACTTGCTCAGTTGGTTTAGTAACTTGAGTTGGGGCTTTTACATCAGATGAAGAATCATTTAATTTACAGCCAGTTACAGCCACAGTCACAAATAATGCAAGTGCAGAAATTTTAAATGTTGTATTCATAATGAATCCTTAATGAATATAAAGAAAACAGGTTGATTATTTTTGATGATGTTTTTGTATAAAAAACACAAAAACTTACCCATTCTAAAAAAAAAAAAATCAAGACCTGAAGAAAAAAATAGAAACTTTAATTTTTAGGGGAGTTTGTAAATTATTGTCTAAATCTTACCGCTTGTTGTAGAATATTTGCGTTCTCATTGGGGTGCTTTGGAAACAAGGCTGAGAAATACCCATAGAACCTGATCTGACTAATATCAGCGTAGGGATTTGAGACAGGAAAACTTGCACATCTTGTTTTAAATCCTTCTGTTTTCACAACGAGAAGGAACATTCAATGAAATTAACTCATCTTTTTGCACTTTCTACTCTTGCACTTTCTGTATCAGCGGTGGCTAATCAACCTGTTTTAACGGTTTATACCTACGATTCCTTTACATCTGAATGGGGACCTGCCCCTAAACTAGAAGGCTTATTTGAAAAACAATGCCAATGCGATCTGAAGTTTATGCCTTTTGAAGATGGGGTAACAATGTTTAACCGTATTCGCTTAGAAGGCAAAAAAACGAAAGCAGATGTAATGCTTGGCATTGATAACTTTGTGATGCCAGAAGCAGAAAAATCGGGCTTATTTGTACCGCATAAGCTAGGCAACACAAGCCTAGATTTACCAGAACAATGGACGGATAAAACCTTTGTCCCTTACGATTTCGGTGAATATGCCTTTATCTACAATAAACAAAAAGTGGCAAATCCGCCAAAGAGTTTAAAAGAATTGGTAGAACGCCAAGATCTTAAAGTGATTTATCAAGATCCTCGCACTAGTACTGTTGGGCGAGGCTTACTCTTTTGGGTAAATAGCGTGTATGGCGATAAGGCAGAAAAAGCGTGGCAAGATTTGGCGAAACATACGGTAACCGTTGGCAAAGGGTGGTCTGAAACTTACGGTGCATTTTTGAAGGGGGAATCAGATTTAGTGTTAAGTTATGCTACTTCGCCACTTTATCACCAATGGCACGAGCAAGATCAAAATTATGTTGCGGCTAACTTTGAAGAAGGGCATTTAGTACAAATTGAAGTAGCTGCTATAACGAAAACCAGTAAGCAACCTGAATTAGCTCGTCAGTTTTTGAGTTTCCTACAACAGCCAGAAGCTCAGAAAATTATTTCATTCCATAATGTAATGAAACCCGTTGTGAGTGAACAAGCAGATCCTGCTTTCAAAACATTACCAAAATATGAGAAATTAGCTTTCACTCAACCATCAAGTGAGACAGTAAAAAAATGGTTAGCAACTTGGCAGCAGGTTTTGAGTAAATAATAAAAAATGGCGGATTTTTATCCGCCAGATTAGTGATAATCTCAAAACATTTGCTACATAATACCGAATACTTATACTGTTCTCACCGCTTGGGGTTGATATTACTGCTCAGATAAAATCTGGCGTACTCGTTCTAGATCTTCGGCAGTATCTACCCCCACTTGTGGAGCTTCTTTTGCTAGTTCCAGATGAATTTTTTCTCCATACCACAATGCACGAAGCTGTTCTAGTGATTCTAATTGCTCAAGTTGAGTCGGTTTCCAAGCAACATATTGTTTTATAAATCCTGCTCGATAAGCATAGATACCAATGTGGCGTAGGTAGTTTTGTTGTTGAATAAATTGATCATCACAGTCTGCAAAATAATCACGAGCAAAGGGTATTGGTGCTCGAGAAAAGTAGAGTGCCATTCCCTGTTTATCCGTTAAGGTTTTTACTACATTTGGATTAAATAATTCCTCTTTTGTCGTCAGTTTAACGGCAAGAGTTGCCATATTGACTTGATGCTGATCGAGATTATTGGCGACTTGAGCCACAATCACTGGTGGAATTAACGGCTCATCGCCTTGAATATTGACAATAATTTCACTATCAGAGATTGCCATTTTCTCAATAACTTCCGCTAAACGCTCCGTTCCTGAATTATGTTTATCTGATGTTAAGCAAACTTCCCCCCCAAAAGTAGTAACTATTTGTGCGATTTCAGGGTGATCTGTTGCTACAATAATGCGTTCTGCTCC
This sequence comes from Ursidibacter sp. B-7004-1, assembly GCF_053654055.1. Classification (NCBI taxonomy): domain Bacteria; kingdom Pseudomonadati; phylum Pseudomonadota; class Gammaproteobacteria; order Pasteurellales; family Pasteurellaceae; genus Ursidibacter; species Ursidibacter sp. B-7004-1. The sequence continues at coordinate 73,878 of NZ_JBSIUP010000009.1, forward strand.
CGATAATTTTGCTTTTTCCCACACGTGTTGGATCATTGGCTTGCCTACAATATCTAATAGGGGTTTACGAGGTAAGCGAGTAGATGCATAGCGTGCTGGAATGATGACGGTAAAAGCCATTTTGAACTCCTAAATTTTAGCTAAATCAAAACGAGATAAATCAATACAATTTGGTGTGCCGTAGAATTGACAAAGAGCTTGGCGTAGCTGTTCTGCTCTTAATGGTAAACCTTTTTCTGCATAGGTTTGCACCTGTTGATAGACAGCTTGCTTAAATGCACTATTATCACCTGCATTGCCCGTTAAATTATCTGCACTAGCAAAATAACGAAAGTTAGCAGCAGTTGCTAAAATCCATTCAATCGCTTGCGGTTTGACTTCAACTTGCTCAAATTCTCGTTGCCGTTCTGCAGAACGTCCATCTGGTTCATACCAATAACCAAAATCTTCTAATTTTCGGCGTTCTTTGCCCGCAACGAGCCAATGAGCAATTTCGTGTAAAGCACTGCTATAAAACCCGTGAGCAAATAAGATCACATTATAAGGACGCTCACTTGGGGTATTATCTTCATCAATAAATTCAGGCAGATAAATAGGGTAATCCCCCCCACGCTCTAGTCGAGTATTGTAACTTTGACTAAAACAGCTATCAAAAATAGCAATCAAATCTTCGTATTTATGTTCGTCTTGATTCATTTTGGATTGTATGAGTTATTTTAAATAGTGAACAAAACCAGTAATATCTTCCGCTTGGCTGGCAAGGGTAATCTCGTTCTCTTCTTCAGGAGAACCGATCATCAATAAAGCAACAATTTTATCAAATTCTTGGCAGTTTAGTGCTTGGCGTAACGCACTACCATTTACCCATTTATTAGTAATCCAACAAGTTTCAAAACCAAGACTATTCGCAGCTAATTGAATGGCATAGGTTGCACAGCCTGCGGTAAGCATTTGCTCCCAAGCGGGGACTTTCGGTAAATCTTTGGTAATTTTAGCAACCACAGCAATAATCATTGGAGCCTGTGAACTAATTTTTTTAGCTTTTTTAACGCCATCTTCACCTAAATTGAACTCTTCTACGGCAGAATCTAAATATTGTCTGAAAGTCGCTAATTGTGCTTGTTCAATAACGAAAAATTGATAAGGTTTGAGATGTCCGTGATCTGGCACACGAAGTGCAGCTTTAAAGATAGCGTCTAACTGTTCTTTATTTGGTGCTTGAGTTCCAAACTTTTTGCTAGAACGGCGAAGTTGTAATAGATCTAAGGTATTCACTAGTATTCCTTGCTTGATTTATCAGGTAAAAATTTGTGTGAAGAATAGCACATTCTGTTAAATTCTGCCTGTTTTTGTGGTACTTTATATGGCAATTTTCCCTATTTCATCTATTGCTATGTTGTCAGTTTTAAAAAGTCTTTATCGAGTTTTCCGAATCTTTCGGGAATTTGTTATCAGCTTATTTTTCATTTTATTTGTACTAATCTGTTTTGCGATTGTCAGCTTGATGCAAAGCGATACTCAATCCACTAAACAAACTGTACCTTTTGATAAAGGGGCATTAATGCTCAATTTGGACGGTTATCTTGCTGATAACCACGATGAATTTGGCGATTTTCACCGCTTTCTACAATCTGAATTAGGTGGAGAAAGTGAGCCTGTCAAAATTTCGACTTTTGACGTAGTTAGGGTGATCAGAAAAGCAGCACAAGATGAGCGTGTTACAGGATTGGTATTAGATCTGAAATACTTTGAGGGTGGTGATCTCTCGTCCTTACAGTTTGTGGGTAAGCAACTTGAAGCATTTAAAGCCACGAATAAACCAATTATTGCAATTGGAGAATATTATTCGCAACAACAATACTATTTAGCCAGTTTTGCTAACAAAATTTATCTCAATAAAGTCGGATTTGTGGACTTACACGGGCTAAATTACTCTAATCTCTACTTCAAAACGTTATTTGAGAAAATTGAAGCTGTTCCACATATTTTCCGAGTAGGAACTTATAAATCTGCCGTAGAACCCTTTTTGCGTGATGATATGTCGCCAGAAGCTCGTCAAAATGCAACCTTGTGGCTCAACCAATTGTGGCAACAGTTTAGCCAACAAGTTGCTCAAAATCGTGAGATTGATACGAACTCCGTAGTGCCTGAACCGAAAGTGTATATTGACCAGTTTAAGCAAGTTAAAGGCGATGATGCACAATATGCTTTAAATCGTAAATTAGTTACTGAATTAGTTACGACTCAACAACTTAACCAAATTTTAATGGATACTTTTGGTGAAGATAGCGATAAAGTTTATCGTCATATTGATTTCTTTGACTATGTAGCATCATTAACGGATCGCTTTGATGTTACAGGTAAGAATAAAATTGCTGTCGTCAATGTAGAAGGGGAAATTACTTGGGGTGAGAGCGATGAAAGCTCCGCAGGTAGTGATACTATCGTAAAATTACTTCAACAAGCTCAAGATGATGACACAATTCAAGGTGTTATTTTACGCATCAATAGCCCAGGTGGAAGTGCAATGGCATCAGAGCTTATCCGCCAACAAGCCGAAGCCTTACAACAAGCAGGTAAGCCAGTGATTGCATCAATGGGAGGAATGGCGGCTTCGGGTGGGTACTGGATTGCCGCCACGAGCGATAAAATTATTGCAAGCCCAAGTACCTTAACAGGCTCCATTGGTATTTTTGGTTTAGCCGTTACGTTTGAAAAAACAGCTAAAAAATTGGGTATTAGTGAAGATGGTGTATCCACATCACCGCTAGCAAGCCAATCGGCATTAAAATCACTCCCGAAAGAGCAAGGCGAAGTAATCCAAATCAGTATTGAAAATGGTTATGATAGGTTCTTAGAGCTTGTTAGTCGTGGTCGCAAAATGGATAAAGCTACCGTAGATAAGGTTGCTCAAGGGCAAGTATGGCTAGGTACAAGTGCATTTGAGAAAGGTTTGGTCGATCAACTTGGTGATTTTGATGATGCTTATGCAATAATGGCTGAAATTATTAACCAAAAACGCCAAGCTGAAGGCAAACCAGCGATTGAAAAGTTTGAAACTCAGTGGCTAATTGAACACCAAGATGATTTTCTTAGCCAAATAATGCGAGATTTCAAAATGCAGAGTAAAGTATATATGGCTCGTTGGTTAAACTTACCATTTAGTGAGTCATTTTCACGCTCAAAAGATATACTAGAAAAATTGAATGACCCCAAACAAACTTATTTATATTGCTTGAACTGCGGTAGCGTTAAATAGTCAGAAATAAGCGGTTAGATTGTCAGATTTTTTTGTAAATTCTTACCACAATCAGACCGCTTATCTATTAAATATCACAGTGAAATTTACGCTTCTTACATTATGAAGATTGCAAAAAGAGTTATATCTCTTTAAACTTCCGACTAATTTTTTTATTTTAAATAAGCAACAATACGAGTATGTAACAATGACTGAAACGACCGAAATGCTCTCTTTAGGGCAAAAACTTAAAAATGCAAGGGAAGCATTAGACCTTTCTATTGAAGATATTGCGGTCAAAACGAATTTGAAAAAAAATCATATTGAGTCGCTAGAAAATGATATTTTCATTCTACAAAATGTGCCACCAGCATTTGTACGTGGTTATGTTCGTAATTATGTCCGTTTTTTACGTTTACCAGAAGAATTGGTTGGCACAGTCAATTACGGGGAAGTTACGATTCCAAATGAAATAAAACGCTCTACATCGAATATCCCAGTGAATAATCAAAAATCTCAAACACGTTGGGTAAAAACATTAACGTGGCTAGTTTTACTTTGTGCTGCAGGAATGACACTGGCTTGGTGGTGGCAAGAACACCAGAAAGAGAAAATAAGTAGCGATCAGCTTGTTAGCAACAATATTCCTGTAACGCCAGTAGCTCCAGTTACTGAAATATCTCCTGTTGCAACAGTAACACCAATGGTTGAAACACAATCAGAACCATCTTCAAATAGCGTTACTATCCAGCCTGCTGAAGTAACATCAACAGAAATAAAAGCAACAACAGCTGAAACACCACAAGCGGTAAGTTCTAGCGAAATGAATGCATCAGCAGAGAATACGCAAGTACCAGTTAATATTTTGCAACAAAATACATCTGAACAAGTTGCTGTGGTAGAACCAGTAAAAACGGAAGAAACTCTAGTAGAACAACCACAGTCAATAAGCAATGATGAATTACGCATTGAAATTACCAATGCTCAAAGTTGGATTACTGTGCGTGATGGCAAACGCAAGCGTTTAGCCGAGAAATTATATAATAGTGGTGAAGTACTAACATTTAACGGTAACGAACAATATAGTTTAACCGTTGGAGCCCCTGCTAATGTAAAAATCTATTACAAAGGGCAAGAAGTACCACTGAAAGTTGATGGGCGTGTTGCTCGTTTTAAATTACCTTTAGCGAATTAAAAATGTTAAAAGAACCACCTATTAAACGTCGTCAATCGACAAAAATTTATGTCGGGAATGTGCCTGTGGGGGGCGATGCACCGATAGCTGTACAATCAATGACCAATACTCGTACAACAGATGTAGAAGCAACAGTGGCACAAATTAAGGCCTTAGAGCGTGTCGGTGCGGATATTGTACGGGTTTCTGTACCGACAATGGACGCTGCAGAAGCCTTTAAATTGATTAAACAACAAGTAAATGTACCATTAGTTGCGGATATCCATTTTGATTATCGTATTGCACTTAAAGTTGCGGAATATGGCGTAGATTGTTTACGTATCAATCCAGGTAATATCGGTAAAGAAGAACGTATTCGTGCGGTTGTAGATTGTGCTAGAGATAAAAATATCCCTATTCGTATTGGGGTAAATGCGGGCTCTCTTGAAAAAGATATTCAGGAAAAATTTGGCGAGCCGACACCCGAAGCACTGTTGGAATCGGCACTTCGCCACGTTGAAATTTTAGATCGCCTGAACTTTGAACAATTTAAAGTCAGCGTAAAAGCCTCCGATGTCTTTTTAGCAGTGGAATCTTACCGCTTATTAGCAAAAGCGATTAAACAGCCAATCCACTTGGGTATTACAGAAGCAGGTGGTGCAAGAGCAGGTGCGGTAAAATCAGCTATTGGCTTAGGATTATTATTATCCGAAGGTATTGGAGATACATTGCGTGTTTCACTTGCGGCCGATCCCGTAGAAGAAATTAAAGTTGGCTTTGATATTCTCAAATCATTGCGTATTCGCTCTCGTGGTATTAACTTTATTGCCTGCCCGACTTGCTCTCGCCAAGAGTTTGATGTAATCGGCACAGTTAATGCCCTAGAACAACGTTTAGAAGATATTATTACTCCGATGGACGTATCCATTATCGGTTGTGTAGTAAATGGCCCTGGTGAAGCATTAGTGTCTGACTTAGGCGTTACGGGCAGTAATAAAATGAGTGGATATTATCTTGATGGTGTTCGTCAGAAAGAGCGTTTCGATAATGAGAAATTGATTGATCAACTCGAAGCCAAAATTCGTGCAAGAGTTGCTGAACAGCATAATCGTATTGAAATAAATCAAATTTAAGCAATATTTTAAGGAAGCAAAATGAAAGTCGCTGTTTTTAGTACCAAAAGCTATGATCGTAAATATCTAGAACAGGCAAACCAACAATATGGTTTTGAGCTGGAATTTTTTGATTTTATGCTCAATGAGCAGACGGTTAAGATGGCGGAAGGCTGTGAAGCTGTATGTATTTTTGTGAATGATGATGGTAGCTGCTCTGTTTTAACCAAATTAGCTGAGCAAGGCACTAAAATGATTGCTCTACGCTGTGCAGGGTTTAATAACGTTGATTTAGAAGCTGCGAAGGAATTAGGTTTACAGGTTGTAAGAGTACCCGCCTATTCACCTGAAGCAGTGGCGGAACATACTGTTGGGTTAATGATGACCTTAAACCGCCGTATTCATCGAGCGTATCAGCGGACGCGTGATGCTAACTTTTCTCTTGAAGGACTAATCGGTTTTAATATGCACGGACGAACCGTTGGTGTAATAGGGACAGGGAAAATCGGTATCGCCACAATGCGAATTTTAAAAGGGTTTGGAATGCAGATTTTGGCATTTGATCCATTTAAAAATCCTATCGCTGAAGAAATTGGTGCAACTTACGTTGAGCTAGATGAGCTTTATGCAAGATCTGATGTAATCACATTACATTGCCCAGCTACTCTAGAAAACTACCATCTTTTGAACAAAGAGAGCTTTGATAAAATGAAAGAAGGGGTAATGATCATCAATACTAGTCGTGGCTCGTTAATCAATACAACAGACGCAATTGAAGCCTTAAAACAGCGTAAAATTGGTGCTTTAGGTATGGACGTGTATGAAAATGAAAGAGAACTCTTTTTTGAAGATAAATCGAATGATGTTATTCTTGATGATGTTTTCCGCCGTATTTCATCTTGTCATAATGTCTTGCTGACAGGGCATCAAGCGTTCTTAACGGAAGAAGCCTTAATGAATATTTCAGATGTTACACTTTCAAATATTCAAACTTTATATACTCATACCCCTTGCATAAATCAAGTAAACTAACAGCCGCTATTTAACAAGCGGTAAGAAACATTAAATATTTTGCAAATAATAAAAATAGGAAAATAACGTGGCAAAAACAATTCAAGCAATTCGTGGAATGAATGATTGCTCGCCAACCGAAACACCTTTATGGCAGTGGGTTGAAGAGCAAATTAAAGAGACTTTAGCAAGCTATGGGTACAGCGAAATGCGTAGCCCAATCATTGAATCAACCGCACTTTTTGAACGTGGTGTGGGTGAAGCAACAGATATCGTTGAAAAAGAGATGTTTACCTTTGTGCGTGATGAAGAAAGCTTAACATTACGCCCAGAAGGTACTGCAGGTTGTGTGCGTGCAGCGATTGAACACGGTTGGATCTATAACCAAGAACAACGCTTGTGGTATATCGGGCCAATGTTTCGCTATGAACGTCCACAAAAAGGACGATATCGCCAATTTCACCAAGCGGGTGTAGAAATTTTTGGTATTCCGAATGCCGAAGCCGATGCAGAACTTATTCTCTTAACTGCTCGTTTATGGAAAAAATTAGGTATCGATCAGCACGTTAGCTTGCAACTAAATTCTATCGGTGGTTTAGAAGTTCGTACAAAATATCGTGAAGCCTTAGTCGCATTCTTACAAAACCATTTGGATATTCTTGACGAAGATTGTAAACGCCGCTTGCATACTAATCCAATGCGAATTTTAGATACAAAAAATCAAGCAATCCAAGAAGTACTGAATAACGCACCTAAACTACACGATTTCTTAGATGAAGAATCAAAAAATCACTTTGAAACGCTTTGCTCAATTTTAGATGCAATGGGAATTCGTTATGAAGTAAACCAAAAACTAGTTCGTGGTTTAGACTACTACAATAAAACCGTCTTTGAATGGGTAACCACAGCACTAGGTGCACAAGGCACAGTATGTGGTGGTGGACGTTATGATGGCTTAGTGGCTCAACTCGGTGGACATTCCACAGAAGGTGTTGGTTTTGCAATGGGATTAGAACGCTTGGTATTATTAGTTCAAGAAGTTAATCCAAATATTCAACTTGCTCGTCCTGTTGATGTTTACGTTGTTTATCAAGGTACAGGCACAACGGCAGCAGCCTTTAACTTGGCAGAAACATTACGTTCTGCATTACCACAATTACGCATTATGCAACACGCGAGTGGTGGTAATTTCAAAAAACAATTTAAACGAGCAGATAAATCAGGGGCGAAAATTGCACTAGTATTAGGCGAAAGCGAAGTCGAGAATAATAGTGTTGTGGTAAAAGATCTTTTCGGTGAAACAGAGCAGATCACGATTTCACAAACTGATGTGATTGCAGAATTAACTAAGCGTTTTGCATAACATTTCAATATAGGGAATAACAAATGAGCGAATATCTTAATAGTACAGAAGAACAACAATTTAATGAGGCAAAGAACTGGTTTAAACAAAATGGTACACCAATTTTATTGGCTATCTGTTTAGTTTCAGGTGCAACATTTGGTTGGAATTATTGGAAAAAACATCAAGTTGAAGTAGCTCAAAGTACATCAGCAACTTATCAACAAGTAATGGAAAGCTATTTGCAAGATCCAAGTAAAAACGCACCGCTTATAGAGAAGTTTATTACTGAAAATAAAGGTTCTTACGTTACTTTTGCTCAATTAGAACAAGCAAAACAGCTTGCTGAAAAAGGCGATTTTAATGCAGTAAAAAAACTATTAGAGCAAGCACTTACAAGCACAGATGATGCCACATTACATAATGTTATTCGTTTCCGCTTGGCTAATGTGGAATATCAACTTAAAAACTTCGATGATGCATTATCCGTACTAAGTAATGTGAAAGATAAAGCGTGGGAGCTACGCAAACAAATTTTAACTGGCGATATTTTAGTAGCAAAAGGTGATAAAGACGCTGCTAAAAGTGCCTATGAACAAGCTAAGGCTAATGCAAAAGCAGAAGAACAACTATTGATCGATGTACGTTTAAATAATTTATAAGTAAGAGAGGATTGTGGGAACACAATCCTCTGTTTTATTAAACTATAGGAGAAAAAAATGAAAGGTAATGAATTTATTCAACAACTTAAAACTGATTTATTTAGTGATTGGAAGCCCTTTGAAGTAATTTGGCTTTTCCTTTTTATTGCTGCACAGGTTGGAGTTTATATTCATACTCCTGATTCTGTCTTGGGAATGGTTGCTGGTATATCAGGGATTATTTGTAATGTCTTTGTTACTAAAGGAAAAATAAGTAATTACCTATTTGGTTTAATTTTTGCCTATAGCTATTTTTACGTTTCTTTAGGGCAAAATTTTCTTGGTGAAATGAATACAACACTATATGTTTATATTCCTGCTCAATTTATAGGGTATTTCCTATGGAAAGAAAATATGCAGAAATCGGGAAATAGTGAAGCTGTTATTGTAAAAGCCTTGAGCTTAAAAGGGTGGATCGCATTAGCCGCCTTTATTACAATCGGCACACTACTTTTTGTGCAAGCATTGAATGCAGCTGGAGGTAGCTCAACAGGTTTAGATGGCTTAACCACTATTATTGTTGTCGCAGCACAAGGTTTAATGTTATTACGTTATCGTGAACAATGGCTACTTTGGATTGTGCTAAACATTCTTTCTATCGTCCTTTGGGCAGAAAATCCTTCTATGTACATTATGTACTCAGCTTACTTATTAAACTCATTGTACGGTTACTATAACTGGATTAAGCTACAAAAAGGAATCTATTCTTGACATTGTACAACCCAAACATCCGCAAAAAACTTTGGGGTAATCAGCTTTGGTCGCCATCTTATTTTGCTGGCAATTGCGGTGGTGTACCAATTTCGATTATTCGCTAATACATTGAACAACAAATGCCCAATTAGTTAGCTTTGAAACGGCTACGCTGTTTGTGCCTTATATCTCCGTCCTGAAGGACGGAGTTTTACGGCAAGGAGCTTGATAAAAAATAAAGAAAAATAACCACTTGTACTTTCTTATTTTTAATCAATCTACTAGAATGCACACATTCCCATCAGCCTAAATAAGAATAATGAAACTTAATATCCCAACCTATTTAACAATTTTCCGAGTTGTACTCATTCCACTTTTTATTATTTCTTTTTATCTTCCTATTTCGTATTCAGCAGAAATCACGACCTTTATTTTTTTTATTGCGTGTGTAACAGACTGGTTTGATGGCTATTTAGCTCGTAAATGGAATCAAACTACACGTTTAGGAGCATTTTTAGACCCAGTGGCTGATAAGGTATTAGTTGCAGCTGCATTAGTTTGTGTTGTTGAACATTACCATACTTGGTGGATTACCATTCCTGCCATAGTGATGATTTCTCGTGAAATTATTATTTCTGCATTGCGTGAATGGATGGCTGAAATTGGTGAGCGAGCCAGTGTAGCGGTTTCTATTTGGGGTAAGGTTAAAACGACTGCACAAATGTTTGCACTGGGCGGTTTATTGTGGCGTCAGAGTTTCACAATGGAAGTTCTTGCGTTTATCCTACTTTATATTGCGGCGGTACTCACTATTTGGTCGATGCTACAATATTTGAAAGCCTCTAAAGGCAGTTTATTGAAATCATAGAAATGGTTGCTAATAAGCGGTATTATGTAGCAGTTGCACAAAATTGAAAAAACTCTCTCCCACA
>NZ_JBSIUP010000010.1:0-81564 GCF_053654055.1 Ursidibacter sp. B-7004-1
TTGTCATCAGTCTAAGAAAAAATTTTCTTTATCATTGCTTTATACCTATGGAGTATAAAGTCAGTATTCTTAGCTCTTTATCAAAAAAAGTCAATGCCTATGATTTGCTCTTTTAAAAGGAGCAAAAAGTGTTAGATAAAAATCAACAAGTAATGCAGACGATTGGACGTGCGATTGCGAAATATCGGCAAGCCAGTGGTTTAACACAAGCTCAATTAGCGGAAATTTTAGGCATTGGAAATGATGCGGTATCTCGAATGGAACGGGGAACAACAATACCAACAATTACACGTTTACTTGAGTTATCCGAAATCTTTCAATGTGAAATTGCAGATTTGGTCACCGATACAAGCTATCGAGCGATTGATCAGGCGAGAGCTTTAGAGAAGTTATTAGATCAGCTTGAAGATGTGGAGCGAGCGGAGCTATTGTTGTTAATTGAGAAGATGATTGATTGGAAACATAAGGCAAGCTAGGGGTAGGTATAGTGGAGCCAAATTATTCCATTGTAGGGGCGGGTCCTGTGCCCGCCCGAATATTTGATAATGGTAATAATAGAGAACACAATTTAAGCAATGTGTGAATAATCACTCAAATAAATTATTCAATCCAAGTAACAACTTCTTCAAGTGCTTTACGAGCTTTTGGTTTGATTTCTTTCGCTCGGTAGCCAAAGGTTGCCATTACTGAAACACCCCATTCATTTGGGTCAAAAGCCCCCGTTTCTGCCAAAATTTTGTTTACCGCAGCATAATCAAAACCTTCAATTGGGCAGCTGTCAATACCAACTAATGCAGCACCTGTGAGCATATTAGCTAGGGCGATATAAGTTTGTTTGCTTGCCCAGTCAAAGAGTGTTTGTTCGCTTTGTGCAATAGTTGTATCTTCTGTTTGGAACTTGCGGTATTTTTCGAAAGCAAAGGCTTGTTGCTCTTCATTGACTAAACCACGTCTAATCATTGAATCTTTGAGAAACGCAGAGTCATATCGAGCGTTCTTTTTCGCTAGAATGGCAATAACGTGGCTTGCATCATCAATTTGTGTTGCCATTCCCCAGCTAACTGGTTTGAGCTTTTGGCGAAGTTCTTGGTTTTGGATCACTAAGAATTGCCAAGGCTCTGAACCAACAGAGCTTGGTGAGAGTCGTCCAAGTTCTAAAATATAGTTAAAATCTTCAGGGCTAATTTTGCGAGTAGGGTCGTAATTGCGTGTAGATGCACGATAATGAAAACCATCTAATACTTGTTGTGGGGTAATATGTGCCATTAGCTTGTTCCTTTTATGAATAAAAAATTAGGGGTATTTTATAGTGGATTGGAGTAGATAGAAAACAGAAAATAGCGGTAGGATTGGGAAATTTTTTTGTAAATCCTACCGCTTGTGGATAGAAATAACTAGATATTTAGATATTCCATAATGCTTTCTGCTGCATCTCGCCCTTCTGCAATGGCAGTTACAACAAGATCTGAACCACGAGTAATGTCGCCTCCTGCAAAGACTTTCGGGTTTGTGGTTTGCTGTTTTAAAAGACCTTGGGTAGCAATTCTGCCCTTGCTGTCAGTAGATACACCTATATCAGCTAACCAAGGTATTGAATGTGGCGTAAATCCAAATGCGATGATAATTGCATCACAAGGAATAACTTCTTCGCTACCTGCAATAATTTCTGCTTGGCTACGACCATTCGCATCTGCTTTACCCATTTGGGTTTTAGCCACCTTGATGCCAGTTACTTTACCTGTGATGTCAGTTTCAATAGAAACAGGATCTGCTTCGATTTCAATCGGTTGGGCATTAAATTGAAATTCCACGCCTTCTTCTTTAGCATTGCTATATTCTTTTCGGCTACCTGGCATATTCAGGACATCTCGGCGATAAACACAGGTTACTTCGCTTGCACCTTGGCGAACAGAGGTGCGGACGCAGTCCATTGCGGTATCTCCACCACCTAACACAACTACTCGTTTATTTTCCATTGATACATAATCAGGCGCATCAAAGCCTAATAATTGTTGTGTATTTCCAATTAGGAATGGGAGTGCTGAATAAACCCCTTGAGCATTTTCATTTGGAATATTGGCTTTTACGCCTTGATATGTTCCAACAGCAAGAAATACGGCATCGTATTCAGAAATTAAGTCAGTTAATAAGACATCTTTGCCTACATCAACACCTAATTTGAATTTAATTCCCATTTCTTGAAATATTTCACGTCGTCGGCTCATTATCTCTTTTTCTAATTTGAATGACGGAATACCGAATGTCAGTAATCCGCCAATTTCTTGTTGGCGTTCATAAACAACGACATCAACACCATTACGGATCAGAATATCAGCACAGCCAAGCCCTGCAGGGCCAGAACCGATAATGGCAACTTTTTTATGAGCTTTAGGGATATTTTTTACTTGTGGTTTCCACCCCATTTCAAAGGCTTTCTCGGTAATATATTTTTCGACATTACCGATAGTAACCGCCCCAAACTCTGCATTTAAGGTGCAAGAACCTTCACAAAGGCGATCTTGCGGACAAACTCGACCACAGACTTCAGGTAAGCTGTTTGTACTATGTGCTAATTCCGCAGCTTCAATAATTCTTCCTTCGTTGGCAAGTCGTAACCAGTTAGGAATATTATTATGTAATGGGCATTTGTGCTGGCAATAAGGGTTGCCACATTCTAAGCAACGATCTGCTTGTGATGTTGCTTGTGAGTCGCTAAATAGTTGGTAAATTTCTATAAATTCTGTTTTACGAGTATTAAGCGGTATTTTGGCTGGATCGACACGCGGTAGATCGATAAATTGGTAAACATTATTACGGCTCATTTTTTGTCCTTTGGTAATCACTGCTAAAATAGCTCTCAAAAATTAGTATGAGAGCAATAAGTTATTTACTGTATAACTGCACGAAGTTCATTCACTGTACGGCGTTTATGCCCGAGTAGTGCATCAACATCATTTGCTTTTGGTTTCACTAATACAAAGCGAGAAACATAGTTCTCCCAGTTAGCTAAAATGCGTTCACCAACTGCACTATGAGTAAGCTCAACGTGGCGAGAAAGTAAACCTCTCAGATACTCTTGGTGCATTGCAAGATCATTGATAGATAAACCTTCTACTAATTCAGTGTTGATACGGTCCAAGAATTTACCGTCCATATCCAGCACATAGGCAAATCCACCAGTCATTCCTGCACCAAAGTTGATGCCTGTTTTACCTAAAATGGTTACTACGCCACCAGTCATATATTCACAACCGTTATCTCCAATGCCTTCGATGACTGCTAATGCCCCTGAGTTACGAACTGCAAAACGTTCACCTGCACGCCCCGATGCAAACAATTCCCCACCTGTTGCACCATATAAACAAGTATTGCCTGCGATAGTGGCATCTTCTGCTTTAAACGCTACGCCTGTATGTGGTTTGATGACAATACGTCCGCCAGCCATACCTTTACCAACATAGTCGTTTGCATCTCCTGTTAAGGTTAAATTTATTCCCCCTGCAAGCCATACACCAAGGCTTTGCCCTGCTGTACCATTTAGATTGATATTAAATTCTTGTAATGGATTACCACGGTTTCCATAACGGTGGGCAACTAAGCCTGATAGCGTAGCTCCCACTGATCTATCTAAATTACTGATGTCAAAATCTAAATTGACGGATAAGCCACTTTCAAAAGCACTTTGAGCTTGTGCAACAATGGCTTTGTTTAATAAACCTTGGTCAAAGGTTGGATTAGATTGGGTACAAAAACGGCTACTTCCGTTCGGTACTTTCGGTGAGTACAACAATTTGTCTAAATCTAAACCACGCTGTTTATTTGTTTTGCCTTCAATAACTTCTAAAAGATCGGTTCGCCCGATTAAATCAGTTAATTTTTCAACGCCAAGTTGAGCAAGAATTTCTCGTACATCTTGAGCAATAAATTTAAAGTAATTGATAACTTTCTCAGGTAGCCCGTGATAATGCTTATTGCGAAGAGTATCATCTTGAGTCGCAACACCTGTTGCACAGTTATTTAAATGGCAGATGCGTAAATATCGGCAACCTAGTGCGACCATTGGTGCAGTACCAAAACCAAAACTTTCTGCACCTAAAATCGCAGCTTTTACAATATCCAAGCCTGTTTTTAAGCCACCATCAACTTGTAAACGGACTTTATGGCGTAAGTTATTTTCGACTAATGCTTGTTGTGCTTCAGCTAATCCTAGCTCCCAAGGCGAGCCGCAATATTTTACGCTCGTAAGTGGGCTTGCCCCTGTTCCGCCATCATAACCAGCAATCGTAATCAAGTCGGCATAGGCTTTTGCTACCCCTGTTGCAATGGTCCCGACACCAGGTAATGAAACCAGTTTGACTGAAATAAGTGCTTTAGGGTTAATCTGTTTAAGATCAAAGATAAGCTGTGCTAAATCTTCAATCGAATAAATATCGTGATGTGGCGGTGGCGATATTAACGTTGAACCAGGCACTGAATAGCGGAGCTGTGCAATATAAGGCGTTACTTTATCTCCTGGAAGTTGTCCACCTTCACCAGGTTTTGCCCCTTGAGCTACTTTGATTTGAATTACTTCTGCACTCATTAAATAAGCAGGCGTAACACCAAAGCGTCCTGATGCAACTTGCTTTATTTTAGAGACTTTTTCTGTGCCATAGCGTTTTGGATCTTCACCGCCTTCACCTGAGTTAGAGTATCCACCTAATCTATTCATTGCAACAGCAAGGGCTTCGTGAGCATCGGGGCTTAACGCACCAATAGACATAGCAGCACTGTCAAAACGTTTGTATAAATGTTCTGCAGCTTCTACTTTCTCGATGGCGATGCTGTTTCCTGCCTCTGTTTTTAGGCGAAGTAAATCTCGTAAAGTCGTTACTGGACGATTATTGACGACATCTCGGAAAAGTTTGTATTTCTCGTAATCTCCCATATTCACCGCAGCTTGTAAGCTATTCACTACATCTGGGTTATAAGCGTGATATTCGCCTTTCGGTTTATATTTGAGATAGCCACCCATCTCAAGATCTTGGCTAGCTCGCCACGCACGCTTACGACAAGCGGTTAGTTGTTGCTCTAAATCTGCAAAACTTGCACCTTCAATGCGAGAACTCATTCCAGGGAAACAAAGTGATGTGATTTCACTATTTAACCCTACAATCTCAAATAATCTCGAACAACGATAAGACGATACGCAAGAGATCCCCATTTTAGACATAATTTTGTATAGCCCTTTGTTGATACCATTGCGGAAATTCGCGGTTACCGTTCTTAATGGTTTACGAATTGCCCCTGAATGAACCATTTGAGCTAATGTCTCATAGGCTAGATAAGGATATACAGCGGTTGCACCTAATCCGATTAAAACAGCAAAATGATGTGGATTTCGAGCTTCTGCGGTTTCAATGATAATGTTTGTATCACAACGTAAATTTGCTTCCACTAAGCAATTTTGTAATGCACCAACTGCTAATGCACTTGGGATAGGCTGGCGATCTTGGGTTAGATTTCTGTCTGAGAGAATGAGTAAAACAGTGCCTTGTTGAACTAGTTTTTTTGCATTTTCACACAGTTCTTCAAGTGCTTGTTTTAGCCCTTGTTGGTCAGGATTATAAGTAATATCTAAAATAGTGTGTTTATAATGCTCTGACGGTAAACGTAAGATTTGTTGCATATCGGAATAGACTAAAATCGGCGATTTAAAATTCACCCGATGCGACATTCCTTCAGCTTCAAAAAACACACTCATTTCTCGTCCGATACTGGTTGCGAGCGTCATTACGTGAGCTTCACGCAATGGATCAATAGGTGGGTTAGTAACTTGTGCAAAATATTGGCGGAAATAATCAAAGAGCGTACGAGAATTCTCACTTAATACTGCAAAAGGAGTGTCATCACCCATTGAGCCAACCGCTTCTTGCCCACTTTCTCCTAATATACGAATAACATTTTCGAGTTCTTCATTGTCGTATAAAAATTGTTTTTGATAGACTTTTAGCTGTATTTCGTCCATTGATGCTTCACCGACTTCATTTTCAGGTAGCTGCTCAAATGGGATTAAACGTTGCACATTTTTGGTTAGCCATTCACGATAAGGGTGTCTTGCTTTGACTTCATTATCAATTTCAGCAGAATGAACTACTTTCCCCTTTTTCGTATCAATAACTAGTAGCTGTCCTGGCCCCACACGTCCCTTTTCCACAACTTCATCTGGGGCATAATTCCAAATACCAACTTCTGAGGCTATCGTAATTAAACGGTCTTCCGTAATAACATATCGAGCAGGGCGTAAACCATTACGGTCTAAGTTACAGGCAGCATAGCGACCATCGGATAATACAATCCCTGCTGGCCCGTCCCAAGGTTCCATATGCATTGAGTTAAAATCGTAGAAAGCACGCAAATCATCGTCCATATCAGGATTTTGTTGCCAAGCAGGTGGAACAAGCAAACGCATCGCTCTGAAAAGATCCATTCCCCCACTAACAAACAGCTCTAACATATTATCTAACGAGCTAGAATCTGAGCCTGTTTCATTCACAAATGGTGCCGCTGTATATAAATCGGGAATAAGTGGTGTACGATATTTATAGGCTCTTGCTCTTGCCCAAGCTCTGTTGCCAGAGATAGTATTGATCTCTCCATTATGGGCTAAATATCGGAATGGCTGTGCTAATTTCCAACGTGGTTGAGTATTGGTGGAAAAACGTTGATGGAATAGACAGATTGCGGTTTGCATTCGTAGATCTGCTAAATCCAAATAGAATTTAGGCAGATCTTTTGGCATACACAAGCCTTTATATACGATAGTTTGGTTAGAGAAACTACAAATATAAAAATCTGGATGGGTAATACGTTTTTCAATTCGGCGGCGAGCAACAAACAAACGGCGTTGTAAATCTTGCACTCGCCAACCACTTGGGGCATTGATGAAAACCTGTTTGATCGTTGGCATATCTGCAAGGGCTATTTCCCCTAATACAGCAGGATTTATAGGTACATCACGCCAAGCAGGAATACCAAGGGTTTCTTGAGTTAATTCTTCATTGATAATGTCAATATATTCTTTCGCAAGGGCTTCATCTCTAGGTAAGAAAATTTGCCCTACACCAAAAATCTTTGCGAGAGAAAAGCCATTTTCTTCCGCTATGGCACGAAAAAATCCTTCGGGCATCTGTAACGATAAACCACAACCATCGCCTGTTTTACCATCAGATAAAATAGCACCACGATGTTGCATTCGTGATAATCCTAAAATGCCATTACGCACAACTTTGTGGCTTTGGACACCATCAATATTGGCAATTAAACCAAATCCACAGTTTTCTCGCTCAAACGAGCTTTCATAAAGTTTTTTCATAGGTTCCACATCCAAATTTTATATTGTAAAAAAATAATCAAAATGATAGGCTATAAAACATATTAGATTTTTTTATTTAAATCAATAAAAAATCTAATATAAAGTGAAAATTCTTATACAGAAATTGATAATGTTTCTCAATTAAATGATCTGATTAAATAATATCTAATCTAAATTTAGCTAGATTTTAGTAGAAAATTTAGGGAGTATTCTGTTTATTCACCATTTGAATTCCCCTAATGGTAAGGAGTAAACAGTAAGAACGCAATTATATTTTGCAAAAGATAGGTAACAATAAGATTGTTATTATTATTGAATATTTTCTATGTTTTTATAAATTTTATTAGATGATATTTAGTTTCCTAAGAATTTTTACGCTATTTTACTCTGTGGGCTATTAATGTTTCCTTTTTGTGTGATATGTTAGTAGCGTTGCTTTTAAAGCAATAGATTTTGACTTTATTAAGAGGATTGCTATATGTCTAATTCAACCGCGATTGCGAATGTAGCTAAGCTAATTCGTGATAACGATATTAAGTTCGTGCTGCTTAAATTTACTGATATTAAAGGTAAAGAGCACGGTGTTTCTCTCCCTGTTTCCTTAGTTGCAGATGATTTAGAAGATTTGTTTGAAGAAGGAAAAATGTTCGATGGTTCATCTGTTGAAGGTTGGCGAACGATTAACAAAGCCGATATGCTGTTAATGCCAATCCCTGAAACCGCTGCTGTTGATCCTTTCGCTCAAATCCCTACCCTAACTATCCGCTGTAGTATCTACGACCCAAACACAATGCAAAGCTATGATCGTGACCCACGTTCTATCGCAACTCGTGCTGAAAATTATCTAAAATCAACAGGCATTGCTGACAGTGTGTTATTTGGTCCTGAACCTGAATTTTTCTTATTTGATGATGTTCGCTTTGGCGTAGGTATGAATGGCAACTCTTATGAAGTTGATGATATTGAAGCTGCTTGGAATACAAATAAACGTTACGAAGGTGGAAACAATGCTTATCGTCCATTGAAAAAAGGTGGATATTGTGCTGTTGCACCAAACGATACCGCACACGACATTCGTTCTGAAATGTGTTTAATTATGGAAGAATTAGGCTTAGTGATTGAAGCTCACCATCACGAAGTTGCAACCGCAGGTCAAAATGAAATTGCTACCCGTTTTAACAGCCTAACCTTAAAAGCTGATGAAACTCAAATCTATAAATATGTAGTACAAAACGTTGCCGTAGAACACGGTAAAACAGCGTGTTTTATGCCAAAACCAATTACTGGTGATAATGGTTCAGGAATGCACTGTAATATGTCATTAAGCAAAGATGGTAAAAACGTTTTTATGGGGGACAAATACGCAGGTTTATCCGAAACGGCACTTTACTACATCGGCGGTATTATCAAACACGCTAAAGCCCTAAACGCATTTACAAACCCAAGTACAAACTCTTATAAACGTTTAGTACCAGGTTTTGAGGCCCCTGTATTACTCGCTTACTCAGCAAGTAACCGTTCTGCGTCTATCCGTATTCCAGCAGTTACTAGCCCGAAAGCAACGCGTGTTGAAGCTCGTTTCCCAGATCCACTAGCTAACCCATACTTAGCATTTGCGGCATTATTGATGGCTGGTTTAGATGGTGTTATCAATAAAATCCACCCAGGTGATGCAATGGATAAAAACCTGTATGACTTACCACCAGAAGAGTTACAAGGTATTCCAGCGGTATCAAGCTCACTAGAAGAAGCATTAAGTAATCTTGCTGAAGATTACGAATTCTTAACTCAAGGTGGCGTATTTACCAAAGACTTCATCGAAACATATATTGAAATGAAACGTAAAGAAGTTGAGCGTTTAAATATGACTCCACACCCAGTGGAATTTGAGATGTATTATGCATAGTCTCGTATAATTCCATATTACTTACCTTCCCCGTCGTAAGAGACGGGGATTCTTAGGTGCAAAAATTTGCAACAATCTCACCGCTTGATCTGTTATTTTATCCAGTTTTCCGCTATGCTAACGGCTTTTAAATTCAGCAATAAAGATAATGATCGGCAGACTTCACGGAAAAATTCTCGAAAAATCTCCACCTGAAATGGTGCTTGATGTACAAGGCGTAGGCTATGAAATTTTGCTACCTATGACCAGTTTTTATAATCTTGGCCAAGTTGGCGAAGAGGCCACTATTTTTACCCACCTCGTTGTGCGAGAAGATGCTCACTTACTTTTTGGTTTTGCTCAAAAGCAAGATCGCACGCTCTTTCGTGAGTTAATTAAAACCAATGGTGTTGGCCCTAAACTTGCCCTTGCTATTCTTTCTGCAATGTCTGTCTCACAATTTGCCACTGCCGTAGAGCAAGAAGAACTCGCAAAATTAACCAAAATCCCCGGTATTGGGCGTAAAACTGCTGAACGTTTATTGGTTGAGCTGAAAGGTAAATTTAAAGGTATGGAGCAGAGCGATTTCTTTGCTGAACAACCAGCTCATCAAATTATCGCAAGTGATAAAGCCGATCCAGCCGATGAAGCTCGTGATGCGTTAATTGCCTTAGGTTATAAACCACAAGATGCAGAGAAGATGATTAAGAAAGTCAATAAAGCTGATGCAACAAGTGAACAGCTTATTCGAGAAGCCTTGAAAAATTCATTATGATAGAAGCCGATAGAATTATAAGTGCCACGCCAAAGCGTGAAGAGGAAGCCATTGATCGAGCTATTCGACCTAAAATGCTGACGGATTATGTAGGGCAGCCTTCAGTGCGTGAGCAAATGGAAATTTTTATTAAAGCGGCTAAATTGCGTAATGATGCGTTAGATCATCTGTTAATTTTTGGTCCACCAGGGCTAGGAAAAACAACGTTGGCTAACATTGTCGCCAATGAAATGGGCGTAAACATTCGTACGACATCAGGTCCTGTGCTTGAAAAAGCAGGTGATCTTGCTGCAATGCTAACTAATTTAGAGCCTTATGATGTGTTATTTATTGACGAAATTCACCGCTTATCCCCTGCGATAGAAGAAGTTTTATATCCTGCAATGGAAGATTACCAACTGGATATTATGATTGGTGAAGGCCCAGCAGCTCGTTCAATTAAATTAGATCTTCCGCCTTTTACCCTTGTTGGAGCAACCACTCGAGCAGGCTCTCTCACTTCACCATTGCGAGATCGTTTTGGCATTGTGCAACGCTTGGAATTTTATTCAGTTGAAGATCTGACTTCTATTGTTAGCCGAAGTGCCAGCTGTTTAAATCTCAACTTATCGCAAGATGGGGCTTTTGAAATTGCCCGTCGCTCAAGGGGAACGCCAAGAATTGCAAACCGCTTACTTCGCCGAGTGCGAGATTTTGCGGACGTTCGCAATAAGGGGATTATTTCATCAGAAATTGCCAAACAAGCCTTAACGATGCTAGATGTTGATCCTGAAGGGTTTGATTTTATGGACAGAAAATTATTATCCGCCGTATTAGAACGCTTTGATGGTGGGCCTGTTGGGTTAGATAATCTCGCTGCTGCTATTGGCGAAGAACGGGATACTATTGAAGATGTGCTAGAGCCTTACCTTATTCAACAAGGATTTTTACAACGCACACCAAGGGGAAGAATAGCAACATCACGCACTTATGCTCACTTCGGAATGACCAAATTTGAATAGCGATAAGCGGTCTGTTTAACAAAATCTTTTGCAAGATTTTTAGAAAAACAGACCGCTTGTTTTTTAGGCTTGAGTGATTAAATTTCGTGATGTAATTCGCATAACCAAAAATTACTTAACTTTAAGATTAACAAAAACTTTACAAAAGTCATTTTTTAAGATACTAATTACAGGAATTAGTTAAATTAATCCAATCAGGAGAATTTTTATGCAAACAACATTCGCTCGTTCTTTACTTGCTTCAGCAGTTGCGTTGGGGCTTTCAGTTTCTGCTTTTGCTGCAAAAGTACCAGAAGGGACACAACTTGCAGAAAAACAAGAAGTTGTCATCAATAACAGTGCTGAGCCTCAAAGCTTTGACCCACATAAAACTGAAGGTGTGCCAGAATCACAAGTAGTTTATCAATTACTTGAAGGTTTAGTGACTAAAGATAGCGATGGCAATATTATTCCTGGTATTGCGGTTTCTTGGGAAAGTACTCCTGATTTTAAAGTATGGACGTTTAAACTTCGCCCAGAAGCTAAGTGGTCAAACGGTGATCCTGTTACTGCTCACGACTTTGTTTACTCTTGGCAGCGTTTAGCTAACCCAACTACTGCCTCACCTTATGCGAGTTATTTAGACTACTTACAAGTTGAAAATGCACAAGCGGTGATTGAAGGTAAGAAAAAACCAGAAGAACTCGGTTTAAAAGCTGTTGATGATTACACTTTCCAAGTTACATTAAGTAACCCTGTTCCTTATTTAGTGGGAATGACAACTCACCAATCAATGTTACCTGTACCACAAAAAGTGGTTGAAAAGTTAGGTGATGCGTGGGTGAAAAAAGAAAACTATGTAGGAAATGGTGCTTATAAATTAGCAGATCACGTTATCAATGAGAAAATTGTATTTGAACGTAGCCCAAGCTACTGGAATGATAAAGAAACCGTCATCAATAAAGCCACTTTCTTAGCGGTTGTAAGCTCAAATACTGATGTTCAACGTTATCGTGCGGGCGAAATTGATATTACAAACTATGGTTTACCGCCAGAGCAATTCCCTAAATTAAAAGCAGAATTACCAAACGAATTATTTGTTACAAAAACGCTTGCGACTTATATGTATGAAATCAACAATAAGAAAGCTCCTTTTGATAATGTAAAAGTTCGTGAAGCATTAAACCTTGCTTTAGATCGTAATGTGATTACAGATAAAGTATTGGCACAAGGTCAAGAAGCAACTTATGTGTTTACGCCAACCTATATTTCTGAAGGTGGACAAATTCAACAACCTGAATATTCTAAACAGCCAATGAATGAACGTAATGAAAAAGCGATCAAATTATTAGAAGAAGCAGGTTATAGCAAATCAAATCCACTTAAATTTACTATTCTCTATAACACAAATGAAAACCACAAGAAAATTGCAATTGCTGCCGCTTCTATTTGGAAATCAAATACAAAAGGCTTAATTGATGTGAAATTAGAGAACCAAGAGTGGAAAACGTATATCGATAGTCGCCGTCAAGGGAACTACGATATTGCTCGTGCAGGTTGGAGCGGTGATTATGACCAAGCAACCACATTCGTAAACTACTTCTTATCAACATCTAGTAACAATACTGGTTTCTATAAGAGTGCAGAGTATGACAACGCAGTGGCAGAGTCTTATAAAGCGACAGATGCAGCAGGTCGTGAAGCCGCTTATGCTAAAGCTGAAGCGATCTTAGCTAAAGATGCAGCTGTTATTCCTGTTTATAACTATGTTAATACACGTTTAGTGAAACCTTATGTGAAAGGTTATTCAGGTAAAGATGCACAAGATCATATCTATCTCAGAAACCTCTATCTCATTAAGCAATAATTGATGTAAAGCGGTAGGATAACTTTTAAAATTTGTAAATTTTTTAAGTAATCTTACCGCTTATTTTTATTTTACCGAACGGATTGGAGTATTTACCAATGTTGAAATTTATTTTGAAAAGGATTATGGAAGCGATTCCAACGCTTTTTCTCCTTATTACCCTTTCTTTCTTTTTAATGCGATTAGCACCAGGTAGCCCATTTACTTCTGAACGTGCTTATTCCCCTGAAGTTATGGCAAATATTGAAGCCAAATATCATCTAAATGAGCCGTTATATAAACAGTATTTCATTTACTTGAAAGATCTCTCTCAAGGTGATTTTGGGCCTTCATTCAAATATAAAGATCAAACGGTGAATGATCTAATTGCGTCTGCTTTCCCTGTCTCATTCAAATTAGGTATTATTGCATTCTGTTTTGCGGTAACCATTGGCTTATTAGCAGGTACAGTAGCAGCGTTGAAACAAAATAGTAGGTGGGATTACATCATAATGTCCTTTGCGATGACTGGGGTGATTATGCCAAGTTTTGTATTCGCTCCATTACTCGTCCTTTTCTTTGCTATTTATTTAAAATGGCTACCTGCAGGTGGCTGGAACGGTGGGCAGATCTATTATATGGTATTGCCTGTTCTCTCTTTAACAATCGGTTATGTGGCAGGGATTGCGCGTATTACTCGTGGTTCAATGATTGAAGTGCTTCACTCAAACTTTATTCGTACCGCAATCGCTAAAGGTTTGCCTATGAATAAAATCATTTTCAAACACGCATTACGCCCAGCACTATTACCTGTTATTACTTATTTAGGCCCAGCCTTTGTGGGAATTATTACAGGCTCAATGGTAATTGAAAGCGTGTTCGGTTTACCTGGTATTGGGCAACTTTTCGTAAACGGTGCATTAAACCGTGACTACTCACTAGTATTAAGTTTAACCATTATGGTTGGCTCATTAACTATCTTATTTAATGCTATTGTCGATATTCTCTATGCAGTTATCGATCCGAAGATTCGTTATTCATAAGGAGTGTGAGATGTTAGCAAATAAAAAGAATCAAGAACTTGCAGATAAATTAGTTCAACAATCTACCGAAGCGGTTATTGAAGGTCGTAGCTTATGGCAAGATGCTCGCCGCCGTTTCTTCCGTAATAAAGCAGCGGTAGCTAGCCTTATTATTTTATTTTTCATTGTGCTATTTATTACTTTTGCACCAATGTTAATGCCGTTCTCTTTTGACGAAACAGACTGGAATATGATGAGTGCACCGCCAAGTATTGAATCTCAGCACTATTTAGGGACGGACGCTTCAGGGCGTGATTTGCTCGTTCGTATTGCAATGGGCGGGCGAATTTCGTTAATGGTTGGAATTGCAGGTGCATTTATTGCCGTTATTATCGGTACAATTTATGGGGCAATTTCTGGCTATGTAGGCGGCAAAGTGGATATGGTAATGATGCGTTTACTTGAAATTTTAAGCTCGTTCCCATTTATGTTCTTCGTTATTTTGTTAGTTACGTTCTTCGGGCAAAATATTTTGTTAATTTTTGTGGCTATTGGAATGATTGCGTGGCTTAGCCTTGCTCGTATTGTTCGTGGGCAAACACTCAGCTTAAAAAATAAAGAGTTTATTGAAGCGGCAATTGTTTGTGGCGTACCGAAACGCCAAATTATTTGGAAACATATTATTCCAAATGTATTAGGTATTGTTGTGGTTTATGCCTCTTTAGAAGTACCATCATTGATTTTATTTGAGTCATTTTTGAGTTTCTTAGGGTTAGGAACACAAGAGCCAATGAGTAGCTGGGGGGCATTGTTGAGTGATGGTGCCGCCCAAATGGAAACATCGCCTTGGCTATTAGCTTTCCCTGCATTTTTCCTTTGCTTAACGCTGTTCTGCTTTAACTTTATTGGCGATGGCTTGCGTGATGCATTCGATCCGAAAGACAAATAAGGTGTAACGAAATGAAATTATTAGAAGTAAAAAATTTAGACGTATATCTTAAAACAGATGAAGAATTGGTTCACGCTGTTCGTAATATTTCTTTTGGTGTCGAAAAAGGGCAAACACTCGCTATCGTGGGCGAGTCAGGTTCAGGTAAATCTGTAACATCAATGTCGATTATGCAGTTGTTACCAAAAAATATCGTTACCTACGGTGAAAATTCATCAATCGTTTTTGAAGATAAAGAAATTCTACGTCTATCTGAAAAAGAGATGAGAACATTGCGTGGTGATCGCATTGGTATGATTTTCCAAGAACCAATGACTTCTCTAAATCCTTATTTACCGATTGGTGAACAAGTTGCTGAAGCAATGAGTACCCATCATCAAGGAATGAGTAAAGATGAAGCACATAAACACGCATTAGAAATGCTTGAAAAAGTTAAAATTCCTGATGCAGCGAAAAAAATGAAGTGCTATCCGCACGAATTTTCAGGCGGACAATTACAACGTATTATGATCGCAATGGCAATTATCAATAAGCCAGATTTATTGATTGCTGACGAGCCGACTACTGCACTAGATGTTACTACCCAAGCTGAAATTCTTGATTTAATGCACGATTTACAAGCAGATATGGGTATGGCAATTATTCTAATTTCACACGATTTACGTCTAGTACAAAAATATAGTGATTATGTGTGTGTAATGCAGAATGGGGAAATTATTGAGCGTGGTGATACGCAACAAGTATTCAATAATCCGCAGCACCCTTATACTGTTGAATTATTAACGCCAATCCCAGCAAATCTTAAACAGCCACTTGATGAAAATACTAAAGTATTGATCAACGCTGAAAATGTTTTTGTTGATTACGTTTTAAAACGTTCTCTATTTGGTAAACCGAAAAAAGTCTTTACTGCCGTTAAAGATATTTCACTTAATCTAAAAGTAGGTGAAACATTAGGGATTGTGGGTGAATCGGGTTCGGGTAAATCAACACTTGGGCGAGCGATTATGCAAATTTTAGGCTATCGTGGAAAAATTGCGTTTGCAGACCAAGATATTGCGGCACTATCAGCGGAAGAACGTAAAGCATTGAAGAAAGATATGCAAATGGTATTCCAAGATCCATTTAACTCTCTTTCCCCTCGTTTAACCGTTGGTGAAATTATTGGCGAAGGTTTGTTAGTGCATTATCCACAAATGAGCAAAGAGCAGCGTCGTGAAAAAGTAATGAAAACCCTTGAAGAAGTAAACTTATCTCCTTCAATGATTAACCGTTATCCACACGAATTTTCAGGTGGGCAGCGTCAGCGTATTGCAATTGCTCGTGCGATTATTTTAGAGCCAAAGTTTGTCTTACTTGATGAACCAACTTCCGCCCTTGACCGCTCAACGCAAATTACAGTAGTTGAATTGCTTAATAATTTACAGAAAAAATATGGCTTGAGTTACATCTTCATTAGCCACGACTTATCGGTGGTAAGAGCATTAAGCGATCGTGTGATTGTAATGAGTAAAGGGAATGTAGTAGAAGCGGGGGATTCAAAACAAATTTTTGAACAACCACAAGACGCTTATACTAAACGCCTAATTGAGGCATCTAATTTATAGGTGTAATGAATAGCACTACTTTACCCATTACACTGTTTGTATATGGGAGAGTAAATTGGGTATTATGCAGTCGTATAAAACTCATTTTAATAAAATTTGCCTGTGTTTGATGGTTTTCTTTAGCGATATACCATAACAAGGACAAGAATGGCTCGTATTTTAGGACGTACAGTAACAAAAAAACCACCTTCTCTTACGATTAGGTGGTTTTTTTATCAGCTTAATTTAACTTTTACGCTTTTGCTTGAGCACGTTTACCCAAAATAACCGTAATAGTAAAGGCTAATGCTGCTGAAATTGCCATTCCCACACAATACATACCTAAACTTTCAGGTTTAATTGATGGAATACCTGGTAAACCTGCCGCACCTAATGCGATTGCTTTTACATTGAAGAAAGCGATAAAGGCACTTGATACACCAGCTCCGATCATTGCTGCGATGAATGGGTAACGGAAGCGTAAGTTTACACCGAACATTGCTGGTTCGGTAATACCAAGTAAAGCAGAGATACCAGAAGGCACTGCGATACCACGCGTTTTCGCATCTTTCATTACAAATGCCGCTCCTAAACAAGCTGCACCCTGTGCTACGTTTGACATTGCAGCGATTGGGAAGATGAAAGTACCACCAGTGTTTGCCACTTCTGCTAATAATTGCGTTTCTACTGCGATGAAGGTTTGGTGCATACCTGTGATAACAATCGGTGCATAGAAAGTACCGAAGATTGCCCCACCGATGAAACCTAAACTATCATATAACCAAGTTAATCCTGCACTAATCAATGAACCAGCTTCACGACCTAAAGGCCCGATTACAGTAAATGCTAAGAATCCTGCGATAAATAACGAGAATAACGGAGTAATTAAGTTATCTAAGAAAGAAGGGACAATTTTGCGGAAACCTTTCTCTAAGGTTGCCAATACCCACGCAGAAACTAAGGTTGGAATAACAGTACCTTGATAGCCAACTTTCTCAATTTCTAGACCAAGTACATTCCAGTATTGAATATTGCCGTTAGCCAGTGTAAGAGCATAGTTCCAGCCATCTGCTAATGCAGGGTGAACTAATAACATACCCAATGCAGCCCCTAAGAATGGGTTACCGCCAAATTTACGAGTTGCCGAGAAGCCAAGTAATACAGGTAAGAACACAAAAGGTGCGTTAGCAAAGGTGTTCATTAGATCGACTAGATCCGCAATACCCGGATACATATCGACAACATTAACCCCTTCAGCAAAGAACCCTTTTGCCGTTAGCATTGAGTGAATACCCATTAGCAAACCGCCTGCAACGATTGCAGGGATAATCGGAACAAAGATGTCAGCTAACCCTTTAACTGCACGTTGTAATGGATTTTGTTTTTCTGCTCCAGCACTAGCAACTTCCGAAGTTGTCATATCGCCGATACCAAGAATTTTAGTTAATTCTGCGTGTACTTTGTTTACTGTGCCTGAACCGAAAATAATTTGATATTGCCCTGCTACTGAAAACTGACCTTTTACGCCATCAATATTTTCAATACCTTCTTTATCAATAAGATTTTCGTCTTTTACAACCATACGTAAACGGGTTGCACAATGTGCCGCCGCTGAAATATTTTCTTTGCCACCAAGTTTATCTATCACTTGCTGAGCAATTTGAGGGAAGTTCATAGTTACCACCTATTTGAGTGTTGAATATAAAAATTAATCGTGTACATTCTAAACTAAAACGTTTTAGCTTAAAAAGCAAAATTTGCTAAAACGTTTTAGTTTTGTAACCTAGATCACATTTTTAGCAAATTTAGCAAAAATAATAGAGATGTCAGAGAAAAATAAAGCGGTTAGATCTGCAAAAAATATCGCATATCTAACCGCTTAAGAATGAATAGACGCTGAATTAATAGCTAGAATTTACAATAACTTCTTCGCCATAACCTCCCGCTTGTGGGAAAGGTGTATAGGTTGAATTTGTTGCTCGTAATACTCGGATACCACGAATACCTGCTTCTTTAGCAGCAAGAATATCATCATCACTATCGCCATAATGTAGCTGTACATTATGTTTTAAAATACCTGCTGCTTTATTATATTTGGTTTTCAACTGTTCTTGACCGTGTCCGCCCATAAAATTAACAGGCTGCATATTTTTTACCTTAAATGTTTTCTCTAACAATGGGGTAACCTGATCATCTTTACCTGCTGTACGCCCAGTAATAAAGAAGATTTGATCGCCACGCTCTTGGTGCATATCAATCAGCTCTTTTGCAACCAGTTTTGGAATAGAGTATTTATCGCAACCTGCATTGATCTCGTCCCAGAAATCTTGATTTTTCAGATAACTATAATCATTTGGCGAATACTTCTCTTTACCGTAGTAGAAACAACCACTACTCGCTAATACCGTATCATCGATATCAAAGCTAACATTCATTGGTGGCTTATCTTTCAAACTTTCTTTAATTTGTGCAATTGAAACCCAGTGGATCGGTGCTTGTTGCTCTTCTGCTTGTCTTGTACTAAACCCTGCTTGAGTATAAGGTTCTTTCGGGGCTGTTTGTGCAGAAACCGCCATCACTAACCCAAGAATAGTTGCCATTGTCGTTTTGGTAAGTAATTTCATTGTAAACTCCGAATAGTTAAGTCAAGGGTGGCTATTCTAATCAGCCTATTTTTCCTTCTCAATGAATAATTATCAGTTTCTTTGATTTAGTTAAAACTAATCAAAATAATTAAATGTAAAATAGCGTCAGTTTTTTAATTTTAACGAGGTCAATATGCTCTATTTTGAGTTTTTGTTATTACTTGCATTTTTATATGCAGGTAGCCGCTATGGCGGTATTGGTTTAGGAGTGGTATCTGGAATTGGTTTAGTTGTAGAAGTTTTTATCCTTCGAATGCCTGTCGGAAAAGCACCTATTGATGTAATGCTGATTATTTTAGCCGTTGTAACCTGTGCATCTATTTTAGAAGCAGCAGGAGGCTTGAAATTTATGTTACAGGTGGCAGAAAAAATTCTGCGTAAAAATCCTAAACGTGTAACATTACTTGGGCCATTAGTTACTTATGTAATGACATTTATGCTTGGAACGGGTCATTCTGTCTATTCTGTAATGCCGATTATCGCTGATGTTGCCCTTAAAAATAACATTCGTCCAGAACGCCCAATGGCAGCTGCTTCTGTCGCATCGCAATTAGCGATCACATCAAGCCCACTTTCTGCGGCAGTGGTATTTTATCTTGCAAAAATCTCCGCTTTACCTGGCTTTGAACACGTTACCCTATTAAGCATTATTGCTGTTACTGTGCCAGCGACTTTTGCAGGTACTGTGGCTCTTTCGCTTTATAGCTTACGTCGTGGTAAAGAGTTAGAAGACGATCCTGAATATCAACGCCGTTTACAAGATCCTATTTGGCGTGAGCGTATTCTAAGTACCACAAGTACAACCTTAAATGATGCATTACCGCCTAATGCTAAAAAAGCTGTTTACTTATTCCTGCTCTCGCTAGTTGCAATCGTAGTTATTGCTATGCTCCCTGAAATTCGCACAATTGGAGAAGGGGATAAAATCAAACCAATTTCAATGTCATTGATTATTCAAATGATGATGCTCTGCTTTGGTGGGATCATTTTACTTGCGACTAAAACTAACCCACAAACCGTACCAAACGGCGTGGTATTTAAATCTGGAATGGTTGCAGCGATTGCCATTTTCGGGATCGCGTGGATGAGCGATACTTACTTCCAATATGCAATGCCACAATTCAAAGCTGGCATTACAGGTATGGTTGAAGCCTATCCTTGGACATTCGCTCTTGCACTCTTTGCGGTATCTGTGGTGATCAATAGCCAAGCTGCTACCGCAGTAATGATGTTACCTGTGGGTATTGGATTAGGCTTGCCTGCACCATTATTGATTGGTTTAATGCCAGCAACCTATGCTTACTTCTTTATCCCGAACTATCCGTCTGATATTGCCACAGTAAACTTTGACGTAACAGGTACAACCAAAATTGGTAAATACTACTTCAACCACAGTTTTATGATGCCTGGTTTAATTGGTGTTGTCGTGGCTTGCTTAGTGGGTATTGCCGTTGCAGAGATTGTGATTTAATGACTTATAATTAACAATGCCTTTAAAGGTACTGCAGAAAAATAGTTACTAGAAGGGAGACTTGATGTTTTATATTACAAGCTTCAAGTTTCCTTTTTTATCAATGTAGTGATTTAAATATCAAAAAACTATCTTATCACTTAGGATTTACAAAAAACACAACATAACTTACCGCTTATGAAAAACTCAGCCAGTGCTATACATTGAGCAATCAGAGCCATTCAACAAGCGGTAAGTTTCTGAGACTTTTTTACAATTTTAATTGATTATCTCTCAAAACTAATAAGCCTTGATTTCAAACTCTTGCTGTAATTTCTCAATGCTGTCGATTTTCTCGAAGCCGTTCAAATTAGCAGGTTGATTGATTTTGTCATTAACACCAATCGCTTGACTGGCAAAAACAAAACCACTTTGTTCAATCACAGCTTTTTGGTAAAACGAGATAATATCTTGCTGGGTTAGCTGTTTAATTTGCTCAATAATTTGAGCCTTACGGTCAAACTTGCTATTTCCACGAGTAAAATCAACAAGGTATTCGCCGAACTCCTGTTCTAGTGACTCTGGCTTATGCTGTAATAGCTCAATCAAACTATTGCGATATTTATTAAACTCAGCTTGTGGCATCTCTTTGAGTTTAGTGAAGGTATCTGTAAAGAAACGTTGGTTGTGTTGCATAATGGTTTGGGCTGATGCCGTTGGGCTTTGCACCAAGAATTGCAATCCCGATGTTTTACCTACGGTTGTCGTTGTTGCATAGACCACATAGCCGAGCTGTTTATCGGTGCGTAAATCGTCAAAATACCAACGAGAAATAATGCTTTTCAGTAATGATGCTCGGCTGATGCCTTCTAACTCTAGATAATTCGTTGGGAAAAAGGCAATAGCAAAAGCATTATCTTGATGTGGAATTTGTTTAATATAATTTATTTTACGCTGGCTTTGGTTAATATCCAAATAACGACCAAAATCTAACGTTTTATTATTATTTTTGAGTAGTTTTTCTGTTTCTAATGCAATGTTTTTTACCTGTTCATCAGATAAATTACCCACAGATAATAAACGCAAACTTGTTGGTTGAGTTAAAAGTTTTTCACGAATAAAAGCAATATCCGATAATTTAACTTGAGCAATCATTTCTCGTTTTTTGCTATTTTCAGCATAAGGATAATTTGCAAAATTACCTAAAGCCATATTTGCTTGACGAGCTGCATTATCTTTATCTAAACGATCCAATGCTTCTAAATAACGCTGTTTTGCTTGTGCAAGAAAATGTTCATTTAATTCAAACTGTTTAAAGTTTAAAATACTATCTTGTAAAAATTTTGCCATATTTTGCGTATAACCCTCTACTCTAATAGCAATTCCATTTTCACCTAAAACTGGGGAAAGTGACATTCCTGCAACCGATGCTTGAAATGCTAATTTAGTACGAGCTAAATCTGCCATATAACCCAGTAATACTGCACTTACCCCTTGTTTTAAATCTATGATTTCGGGTGAAATTTTTAATCCTAATAATAGTGCAACTTTAGGCTCATTCGGGAAATACTGGCTCGGCATTGCATAAATTTCTGTGCCATCTTGTTTATCAATAAGCTGTGGTTTTTTACGAGAATTATCCACCTTATTTAGTGAGAAATCTGTTGCAAAATAAGGGTTTAATTCTGGTAGTTTAATTTGTGGATTATTCGCAAAATTCAACCATTTCTGTTTTTGTTCCGTACTAAATTTTGCCACAGAATAAGGGGCTTCAAAGTATTTGGTTTTTTTATCAGTTGATGCTTTATCGTCAATCAACATAATTCTGGCATTATCAATGTGCATTTCAGCTAATTTTGCTTGAATGGCTTTCTTGTCTATTTTTTCAACGAGATAAGGTTGGTCGATAATATGTTCTAATGGGTAATTCAACATTTGGCTAACAAGTTGAGCAACATAATTTCCACTTTTTACAACTTGTAAATGTTGGAACTCTTGATTTAAGCTCTCTTTTAATTCCTTAAAATAGCTATCTTGGATACCATCTTGTTTTATTTTTTCTATTTGTTGGAATACCAATGAGATAATTTTATCTTTTTCAACAAGCCCTTTTTCAGTTAATTGAATATAGAAAGTAAAATCACCACGATTACGGCTAACATCATCAGATGCAGCTGCTTGAATACCGCTATCGGATAAACCTTGTTTAATTAAATAATCTGATAATGTGCCATCGCTATTATTGCTGAATACATAAGATAAATAACTCCCTGATTTTTCCTTAAAAGCTGATTTATCTTCAGGTAAATCAAAAGAAATAGCTAACATTTTATTAGGTTTAACAGGTTTATAAGAAATAAATACCCCTTTATCTTCTGCTCTAAAAAATGGCACAGTAACTTTAGGTTCAGATAATTTTTTATTTTCTACCTTGCCTAAGGTATTTTCAGCTAATTTAGCAAGTTTTTCGATTGGTTGGTTAGAATATAAGACGGCTTTCATTAAATTTGAAGAATAATATTTTTGGTAGAATTTGACTAATTCTTCTTGTAATTTACTATCTGCTTTATCTGATAAGGTTATATTATTTCCTACTGCAAATTTAGTAATTGGGTGATTAGGATTTGCAGTAGCTAAATTAACATCGTGCATTAAAAAACCATCGTTTGATTTGGCTCGAACCATTTCAGCATTCACTGCATTGACTTCTTTTTTCGCATTACTTTCAGCTAATAGTGGTTGAGCGAAAGCATCACTTAAACGAGCCACTGCTTCATCAAAAGCATTATTATTCACCTCAAGATAATAGACTGTACGATCTGATGCTGTATAAGCATTATTGTAGCCACCATTTTTAGTTAGAAAGCCATCTAAACTATTGGTTTCTGGGAAAGATTTTGACCCCATTAGGATCATATGTTCAAGGTAGTGAGCAAGCCCTTGCTGTAATATCGGATCTTCCATTGAACCAATTGGTAAGCCAACAGACATCAACGATTTATTCGCTTTCTCATCAGAAATCAACAATACTTCCATTCCATTTGCTAATTTAATCCCTTGATAAATGGCTTTATCTGTGGGGCTTTTGTTGATAGCGATGTTAATCAGCTCAAAGCCTTTTTGCTGTTGGCTAACGGTGATAGCGGTTGGATTTTGCGTAGAATTTGCAAAAACTTGCGTAGAACTAACTGTTCCCAAAGCAAGAATGGCTTGCAATGTATAGCTTAATGCAGATTTTCTCATTATTTCTCTCCTTTTATATGTTCAATCATTGTGGAAAACCAATCAAGTGTACGTTGGTGAATTTCAAGATAATTTAATTTATTTTGTTGCATTAAAATACGCCCAATATAATTATCGTCTAATATAGACACTGCATTAGCACAATAATTTTCTATATTTATATCCTTTTTATTTAGATCTTTAAAATAACCGATAAGATTATAGTTAATAGCAATTTGTAACATTCTTCCACTATTTAAATAGTCTTTAATATAGCGAGAAAGTAATGCTCTCGCCTCTTCTTTGCTAATAGCTGAGAATGTTAATACTTTTACATTTTGATTATCACAATAATAGAATTTAATTTTTTTTACCCCTGAATTAGATAACGTTAAGACTAGATGATATATCCATATCTGAATTATGTCTTTATCACGCAATTTTCCTACTCGCCACAAAACAACTTCATCATTAAATTTATTTTTTATATTACCAACCAATCTAAAATTATTTTCTAATAGTGTAAATCTCTCATCAATTTCGATGATCTCACTTGGTTGAGATAAATAGCTATCAATTTTATCTTTAACTAGTTCTACATTATCAATTAAATTCTCTTTAGATAATGTTTCAAAATGTTTTATAGGTAAATTTCCTTTTAAACGTTCATTCGTAAAAAAATGTTCAAAATTTTCTTTATCTTCTTTAACTAAGTGATCTAATAAAATAAATTTATCTAAATGGGATAATGAAAAATGTTCTGTGTCAGAGATTTCATCATCGTAACAATCAAAATTAACCCCAAGATGAATATTAAAAAAGAATTTAACAGGTGATTGTAGAAATTGAATTAGATTTTGAATATCAATTTCAGCTGGTAATTCAACATTGTCAATAAGAATTGGAGTAATAAAAGATTTAGTTTCAGTACTTTGCTTATTATTTTCTAACCATTCTTTATCATAACTAATATGGTTATGTTGAATATTTTTAGGGCTAAATACTGTCATTGGGTGATGTATAATTTCGATCTCTTTATAGTGGCTCTTTTCAGAAATAATATTGTCTTGGACAAAATTTAGTAGCTGTGATACTAGCACCGAAGGTAATTTTTCTGAATTATCTGTTAAAGAACGCCCAATATAGCTAATATAAAAAAGATCTTGAGCTGATAATAAGGCTTCTAAAAATAGATAACGATCATCATCACGTCTTGCTCGATCTCCTTTTTGTGGTGCATATTGCATTAAATCAAAACTGTTTAAGGTTTGCTGACGTGGAAAATGACCTTCATTCATTCCAAGTAAACAGACGACTTTAAAAGGAATTGCTCGCATTGGTAATAATGTACAGAAATTCACTTTACCCATTAAGAAGTTTAAATTACTACGTTCTTGATTTAAATAGCGTTCAAATAATTGGGCGATAACCTCAATATTGATCTTTTCAGTGAATTTAGCTGTTTTAATATAATTAACAACTTTTTCAATAGTTTGTTGTAATACTAAAATTGTTTCTGCGTATTCATTATTATCTGAATAAAATTGGGTAATTAACTCTGTTAATTGACTTTTCCAATCATCAATTTCTTGAGCATA
Organism: Ursidibacter sp. B-7004-1; assembly: GCF_053654055.1. NCBI lineage: Bacteria > Pseudomonadati > Pseudomonadota > Gammaproteobacteria > Pasteurellales > Pasteurellaceae > Ursidibacter > Ursidibacter sp. B-7004-1. Next base: position 25,313 of record NZ_JBSIUP010000010.1, read on the forward strand.
TTGAATAAAACCAAACCAAGCGGTGAGATGTTCAATAAATTTTGCAATACTACCTACAAGATCAGCACTTAGCCCATAGCTCTCATTAAATGCTAAAATATCTTGCCAGCTATTATTTTGCTCTTTTAAACTTGTTCCGAGTAATAGTCGGTTAATACCATTTTCCCAAGAGTTATAATTTTGCCAATCTAGGTTATCTTTATTAAATCCGTAGCGAATACCTGATGCAACCACCCATTGTTTAATTATCGAAAATTGTTCTTCGGATAAATTAAATTTATCCCTTATAGCTCTTACATCAAATAAATCTAGCACTTCTTCTGTTGTCATTTTTCTCTCTTTAAAGGAGAGTAATTGTAAGAAACTCGCAATAATCGGATTTACATAGCTAATTTTTTGATCGGATAATGTAAAAGGTATAAAGCGGGGATCTTGATAAGCATAGCGTGAAAATACTGCATTGATATAAGGTGCGTAGCTATCAATATCTGCAGACATTACAATAATATCTTTAGGTGATAGCTCTGGGTTTTGCTCAAACATAAAAAGAAGTTGGTTATGCAGAACTTCAATTTCTCGCATTTTGCTATGACAAGAATGAATTTGAATAGAGTGATCATCTTCTGCAATAAATAACTCAGGTTTATGATCAAAATTTAAAATAGATTGTTTTATCTGTGTTAAAAGCACACTATTTTCTTGCACTATTGGTGTAAATAAATTGACTTCTTGATGCTGTTTTTCAACTAATAAATTTAAAAATTCTTTACCTTGTTTCCCCCAAGCGTTCAGTAAATAATTTCCCTGATATAGTGAATTTTCTAATTCTTGGTTTGATAATTTATGTTTTAATACTAACTTTTCTAATAACTTCTCTTCTTGATTATCAGCCCAAAAAATTTGGCTAGGATTAGTAAAAAATAGATGTATTTGGCAATGTTCACTTAATTTATGTAAGACATTGATTTGTGTTAATGGCAGAGATGAAATACCAAAAATAAAAATACGTTTGGGTAGTTTCTGTTTTTCTATTTCAGTTAAATTATCTAATTTCTCAAAATAACGTTGTTGTAAATAGGCACGATGAGAAGTATTAAAAACAATTTCATCACTATCCTGTTTTAAATCGGTAACTAACGCATTCCATAATAGACTTTGCCATTGAATATTTTGCCAGATTTCGGTTTCATCTTTGGAAATAAAGGGACTCTGTTGTTTAAGTTGAGCAAAATGGCTTTCGAGATTTCCTTTTTCCCAGTCAATCAGCCAATCTGGACGGTAAACTAAATATTGGTCAAATAGATCAGCTATTTTACTGGCGAGTTGAAACAATTTGAGCTGCTCAAAAGGACTTAAATAGGCTTTGAGTGGTGAAAAATTAGGGTGTTCTAAATGGTTAGGAATTAAGCGCATTAAACGCCATATCATTGCATCACGTTCAAAAATGTTCTCTTTAGGTAGCTCAGGAAAAAGTAAACGATACTGTTGCCATAGAAAACTTGTTGGGTAAGGAAACTGAATATTCCCAGCAATACCAAGCTTATCCGAAATTTGAATTTGTAACCATTGTGCCATTCCTAGGCTTTGTACCAAAATAGTTTCAGGTTCAAAGGGGTCAGGATTTGGATCTTCTTGTAAAATACGGATAAGGAGTTCTTTTTGTAGATCTAATTGATCTGAATGATAAACAATAAACATAGCCATTCCTTTTGTGTGATAGCCTATTTTACCCTCTTCACTTTGAATGATCTACCTACTCAGCAGTACCAATTTCTACCTTTCCAAGCGGAAAGATAACAGCAATTTTTTGCTCTAAACAGCTGATTTCAAAATTAAGATTATTTTGTTTAACCATTTTTTCGCAAGGTTCATTAACGGCTTTCAAATTGAGCTGATTTTCTGCGATCTGTAAGGCCTGTTGCTGTTGATAGAGATAGGTTGCCTGTTTATTTTGTAAAGATTGCCAATTAGCATAAGTTAAAAATAAAACCATAAAGAGAGTAATTGTGACAAGTAGGCTTGTTAGTGTTTCTGCTTTTAGTATTTTAGTCATTTGCTAATATATTCCTTGAGTTTGGGAGATATTGCCAATAGGAGAATTGTTTTTCTATGGTATCAACAACAGATCGTTTATAAGTCAAATTACGTTCTTCACGAAGGTTGTTATAAGATGAATAAAGTACACCATAAATTTTTTTCCCTTTAATATCAAAATAATAATCGGTGATAATAATTCCATAGAAATCTTTTTTTAGGCTCTCGTCTATATCATTTTGCATTATGACAATCTGTGGGTTATTTTCGCTACTATGGGGTAATTCATCTAAAGAAGAAACATAATGTAGAGCAGCTTGATATGTTTTCAAATCTAGCCAATTAAGAATATTATCTACTTGAATATATTTATCTTTAGTTGGCTTAGGTTGAATAAAAATACTCTTAAAATCACAGCTATATTGATATTGAATATCACCAGCTTGTTTAATGATCTTTTCTTTTTTATTTTGATTACATTCATTATCTCGTTCAGGTAAAGACTTCCGTAACTCGGGTAATAATTGATACTTCTGATTAAGATATTGATGATAGATATTCTGTGTATAGCGATCACGATATAAAATATCTTGCTGAAATAAGAATAGTAGAGCCAAAATGCTCACAATGAGTAGTAATGAAGTTAATAATGCACTTGCAGGAGATATTCTGCTCATTTTATTCTCCATTTAATATATGAATATAGCTGTTAATTTCATATTTGATTTTAGGATCATTAGTATTAGCTGTAATAAGGTGAATATGTATTAAATGATCTTTCTTTTTCCAACTAAATATCAACTTTTCAACAAAATAATCAGCTAAATCAGACATCTTACGCCAATTTCCTTTTTGACAGTTAAGTAAATAGGTTTTACATTCTTCATTATAACAGCTATCAATATTCTTATCCTCAAACACATAAATAGTATTATGCTCAAATCTGAAACCGAAAAACTCTTTACTTATCTCTTTCGTATTATTTAATTGATTGATAGTGCAACTTCGCTTTTTATTTCTATTACCAATACAACCATCACCATTGAGATCATAGAGAAAAGCAAAGCACTGTTTATTTAAGAAATAATATTGATCATTATCAGAGAATAACTCAAAATTAGATTGTTCTCGATAATCACCTTGATAAGCAAGATGTTGTATGTTTTGTTGCAAATAATTGATAATTTGATGAGACTGTTTTTGTAAGTTAAATAATTTCTCTTGTCTATATTGGTTAAAGTAAAAATTATTTAGTAAGTTAGCAATAGAGAATAAGATAATTGTTCCAATAAAGAGTACAACTAGTATTTCAATAAGCGTAAAAGCACTATAAGTTCGTATTACAGTTTGATCTTTTATTTTTCTGAATAACATTTACTACTCCATTTTGTTCAAAATGTAATGTTTCACTTAATTTGTTAATTGATAAACCTAAACATTTTGATTCTACTCGACCTGATTTACCATCTAAATTGATAAATGTATTTGGATATAAACTTTTACTTCTAAAATTAACACCGTAATGTTTATGCTTATATATTAAATAATTTCCTGATATATTACAGCTAGGGAGATTTAAACAATCACAACTTAGTTTCTTTTTGTCATCGACTTTCTCTAATGCAATAATGCACCAATCTTTTTTATCCGAATGAATAGTAAATGAATAATTCTGTTTAGAATAATAGGCTTTTGATTGAACCTGATAGAAGAATGATCTAATTTGGTTAATATGGTTGTTCAAAATAAAGTAATCTTGTATTTTGAAAAATATAGGAGAAATGAAATAGGTAGCAATAATTGAAATTGCTAGGGTTGTTAATAATTCAATAATAGTGAATGCTCTATACATAATATCTCCCAAAAGGTAAGGAGATATTAAGTTAGAGTATAAATTTGTATAGCAAGTTAGTATAATTTTGCGATCGTGATCGAAAAATTAGAATGAGCTAGTATCTTGGAATAAGCCTACTTTCAGATCTGTTGCCGTATAAATGACTTTACCATCTACTTCTACTTCACCATCAGCAACGCCCATTACTAATTTACGGTTGATTACTCGTTTCATATTGATGCGATAAATTACTTTTTTCGCCGTTGGTAAAATTTGCCCTGTAAATTTCACTTCACCAACACCTAATGCACGTCCTTTGCCTTTACCTCCGATCCAACCGAGATAAAATCCAACAAGTTGCCACATTGCATCTAAGCCTAAACAACCAGGCATCACAGGATCGCCAATAAAGTGGCAACCAAAGAAAGGTAAATCTGGGTGAATATCTAATTCTGCTTCAATGTAGCCTTTCTCAAATAAGCCTTCATCTTGTGCCATTTTGGTAATTCTATCCATCATTAGCATTGTTGGTGCAGGTAATTGTGGGCCTTCTGCACCGAATAATTCACCACGACCTGATGCGAGTAAATCTTGATAATCATAGCTAGATTTAATGTTGGGTGTACAACTGTTCATTATTTTTTCCTGTAATAGATGGGTAGAAGCCTATTATATTAGGCAGTTTATATGCCATCATAGTAACAGAGTTATAAAATAGCGTACAGTTGTAAGCTGACTTGTCGGATCAGTTAGCGACTTGCGAAAAATAATTTGCAAAATTTTTGTAGAATCGAACCGCTTGTTCCTTCATTCTGATTATTTTCAATCTGTTGATGTACTAAAGCATAGATCGACGATTGCTCACTGTCTTCGGGGAGATCTTCATCATAAAATGCGTGTTGTAACAAGATTTGAATCGCTTCGGACACATTTTCTACTGCCCATATATGAAACTGTTTCTCTTTAATTGCAGCAAGTACTTCAGGTTTTAAACTCAAATGAGATAAGCAAACACTTGGAATAATCACCCCTTGTTTACCAGTTAATTCTCTAGCTTGACAAATATTGAAAAAGCCTTCAATTTTTTGGTTTACACCACCTACGCTGAGTACATTTCCAAATTGATCGATTGCTCCTGTTACGGCAAAAGATTGAGGTAAAGGGAGCTTTGTTAAGGCACTGATGAGTACACAGAAGATTGCTAATGATGAGCTATCGCCATCGACTTCCCCATAAGATTGTTCAAATGCAAGAGAGGCTGAAAACGGTAACTGAGTTGGAAATTCAAGTAAATTTGCTAAACAGGATTCTGCAATCATTATCCCTTTAGAATGAATGTTACCTCCAAGCTCAACTTTACGTTCAATATCCTGAATTTCACCATCGCCATATTGAATGTTACAGCTGATACGCAATGGCTCGCCGAAAGCGTAAGGTACACCATCAAACTCAACAACGGAGAGTGCATTTATTTGTCCAACAACTTCATCTTCTGTTTCGATATAAAGCTGGTTATCTAAAATATCTTGTAGTACATATTGATTTAATACGGCAGATTGTCGTTCCAATGTAGTTAAATAATCCTGAATATCGGTAAATTCATTTTGGTTTGGATAAAAAGTCGCAATTGCCAAAATGTGTTTTTTCAACAATGTAGGCGAAATTGAAATTAGTTTCTGATTTTCACTTTCACGAATATAGTGGCGAAGTAATTGGTTAAGTGCTTTATGTGAGAAACTCTTATTCAACATTTTTTGAGTAAAAGTTTGCACATAATCGCCCCATTGTTCAATTTGTATTGGCTCTGAAACAGTGAGATAAGATTCCACTTCTGCATATTGGCAGAATTGATATAGTGAATCATCGTAAGCGTAGAGTGTTGCAATATCATCTCGGCTACCCACTAAAATCAGTTTAAATTCCGCTTGAATGGTTGGCTGTGCTTTAGGAACTGCATTAACCATACAGAGGTCATAATGTTTAAACAGCAGGGCTTGCTTTAACTTATCCCATTGAGTGAGATCAAGTAATAGGCTATTGATATTTAGTAGTAAAACACCGTTCTCTAATGTTTGTAAAATACCTTCTACATTTTCAATTCGATTTTCTTTCTCTAAATAAAAATAATATCCAAATAAACTATTACGATTAAATTCATTTTTAATCGTTACCTGAATATGCTGTTTAGCTAAGAAACTATTTATCTCTGTTAAAAATTCAGGAAGTGTTTCTGTTTTTAGAATTAAACAAGAGCCTGTATCAGCTAAGCCAAATTGCTGTATTGCATTTTGAGCATTTTTCTGAAAATCAAAAAAACTGACAGGGCTATGCTTATCTGAAAATGAATATTCAATATTTAGTGATTGCCATTTAATCGGAGAGAACTGCACAAGATTGCCTCATTATAGAAATTTGCCCCATTATACCTAGAATTCCGCTATACTTCACAATATAGTCGCTGGATTTTGGAAATTTCATCGACTATCTATTCGGAGGCAAAATGAGATATCAGAAACTAGAAATTCAAGAAGCCAATTGGAAATGGAAATATCTACTTAAAAAACATCGAGAAGGCGAAAACATTACCAAACATACGGAGCAAACGCTGATTGAGTTAAAAGTCCAGCTGCTGACAACATTACAAGAACCAGAAGAAATCGAGCAATGGATTAAGGCTGAAATGACTTCCGAACAACGCAAAAAAATGCGTCAATCTATTCGTGCTAGACGTAAACGCTTTTTTAATGCCGAGAAACAATCGACACGCAAGAAATCCATTGATTTAGACTATTCAAGCTGGCTGAGATTATCTAAACAGTCCACTGATATGGGAATGACTTTATCAGAAACGATTCATTACTTAATTGATGAGCTTGAAAATAAAGCAATTTATGCAGAACAACTCACAAAAATGAAAGCGAATCTGAAATCGTTGTTGGAGTAACTAGATAAATGCCAAATACGAAAAAAGCCACTGTTAAGTGGCTCTTTCTAACGTAATAAGGAGGTATATTATGACGTTTAAATTAGTTGGCGGAATGGACGGGACTCGAACCCGCGACCCCCTGCGTGACAGGCAGGTATTCTAACCAGCTGAACTACCACTCCGCAGCGAACGAGGCGTATAATAATAATTTCGTTATGTAGCGTCAAATACTTTTTTCAAAATTTATTTTGGTTGCTTTTTTACTATACAGTTCGCACATTTTTTAGTTTATCGTAGTATTATCATCAGTGGCTATTTTTGCCCATAAGCAATTTCCTTTAGATTTTTTATCAAGTAACTTCAAATAATCTAAGTGTGCTTGTTGTTCTTCTTCTGTCGGTTGTAATACGATTAAACCTTCACTATTGATGGCGGTTTGCACAAAATGGCTATCACTGTCGATAGCATTTGTTTCTGTCTCATCATCTGCCAGTAGAGCAATTTGCCCGCCTGTCATCATCAAGAATACATCGGCAAGGATTTCTGCATCGAGTAAAGCCCCGTGAAGTACACGTTTACTATTATCTATCCCTAATCGATCACAAAGTGCATCTAAGTTATTTCGCTTACCAGGATACATTTTTCGGGCGAGCTGCAAGCTATCTGTTACCGTACACATTTCGGCAACTTTGTCAGGGGGATTATCTAAAAAAGAAAATTCGTGATCGATAAAACCTACGTCGAAGGGAGCATTATGAATAATTAGCTCAGCACCTTTGATAAATTCAAGAAACTCATCTGCAATTTCGGCAAAGGTGGGTTTATCGACCAACATTTCATTGGTAATACCGTGAACTTTTATTGCATCTTCTTCCACTTCTCGTGGTGGCTTGATATAGACGTGATAAGTTTTCCCTGTTAAGCGGCGGTTAATCACTTCTACCGCACCAATTTCAATAATGTTATGCCCAATATGTGGTGCACCATTGAAATTCATTCCTGTTGTTTCAGTATCAAGGACTACTTGGCGTAGTATTGGTTGTTCGCTCATTTTATCTTCAAAGGCTAGTAAAATAGGTGGGGTATTATAGACGTTAAGCGGTCAGATTTCGCAAATTTTTTACAAAATCTAACCGCTTGAAAGAGAAGTTCGTTATGCCTGTTGTTTAAGTGCATTGATAGCGTTTTCGTCAAAGAAATATTGTGTACCACAACATTCACATTGCATATCAATCACACCATTTTTTTCAGCCAGCATTTCAGCGATCTCATCGTCAGGAACGAGCATAATCGCAGCTCCTGAACGTTCTCTTGAACAACCACATTTAAACTCAGTTTGTTGAGCAGGATAAACTTCCACCACTTCTTCGTGAAATAAGCGATAAAGTAACTCTTCTGCACTTAAACTAAATAATTCATCATCTTTGATTGTTGATGTTAGTGTGGCTAAATGTTCAAAATCATCAGGCGTACCTGTACCATCTGGAACGATTTGTAATAAAGTTCCTCCAGCGACAGCTTGTCCAGCATACTCCCCAACACGAATCACTAATTGTGTGGCTAACTGCTCTGAACGAGCAAAATAATCTTCCAAACACTCACTAATAGTTGGTTTGTCCAAACTCACAACTCCTTGATAACGCTCGCCTTTTTCGGGAATAATTGAGATCACCAAGACACCATTGCCAATCATTTCAGACAATGTAGCGTTATCTGCAATATCACCATCAACTCGAGCTAAAGCACGAAATTGTTGTTGATCATTACCGTTTACTACCGCTAATTTTAATGCACCATCTCCTTGAATTTGTACCGTAATTGCCCCTTCAAATTTAAGTGTTGCAGTGAGTAGGCTAGTTGCTACCAACATTTCCCCTAATAGATTTTGTACCGCTTTAGGGTAGTGATGAGTATTAAGGGTTTCAGTAAACGTATTGTTTAAACGCACCCATTCACCACGAACGGCACGATTTTGGAAAAGAAAGCGATAGAGTTTATCATTATCTTGATGAGCTTGAATTTGGGTCATAATGTATCCGAGTTAGTCAGTTTAAATTTAATCAGATCTCGACGTTCTTTTTTATTTGGACGACGATCTGGGTGTGGCATAGAAAGTGCATTTGCTTTACGAGCAAAAGCTAATTTCTCACGTTCTTGAATGCTTTTTTCAGTTTCTTGATAAAGTTTTTGAGCTTCAGGCGCACCTTTACGTTGATCACTTAAAGCAATAACCAAAATCTCTTTTTCTTCATTCCCTTGACGAAGTTTAATGGTTGCCCCAACTTCAACAATTTTGCTGACTTTCGCTCGTTGTCCGTTATATTGCACTTTTCCACCTTCTATCATAGCTTTCGCAATGCTACGGGTTTTATAAAAACGAGCTGCCCATAACCATTTATCTAGGCGAATATCGTTGTTTTCGGTCTCTTTTTGTTTCATTATCAAGTTACTTTAGCAAAACAATAGCGTGCAAGATGGGGGAATTTTATAAAAATTCAAGCAACAAGCGGTAAGATTTCAGAAAAAATTTGCAAAAAAGCCAATTTCGCTGTATTCTTCAGCAACTCAATTCTATTGAAATTCCTGAATTAATCTAATATTTAATCCAATCTTAAACATATATAACATTTCTATGCATCTTACAGAACTAAAAAATACACCTGTTTCGGAGCTTGTCCGTATCGGTGAAGAACAAATGGGGCTAGAGAATTTAGCTCGTTTACGCAAACAAGACATCGTTTTCGCTATTCTTAAACAACACGCCAAAAGTGGTGAAGACATTTTCGGGCAAGGCGTGTTAGAAATCTTACCAGATGGTTTTGGTTTCTTACGTTCAGGCGATAGCTCTTATTTAGCAGGCCCTGATGATATTTATGTTTCCCCAAGCCAAATTCGCCGTTTTAATTTACAAACAGGTGATTCGATTGAAGGGAAAATTCGCCCGCCAAAAGAAGGTGAACGTTATTTCGCACTTTTAAAAGTCGATAAAGTAAATGATGATAAGCCTGAAGTTTCTCGTAGCAAAATCTTATTTGAAAACTTAACGCCATTACACGCTAACTCTCGTTTAAGAATGGAACGTGGTAACGGCTCAACCGAAGATTTAACCGCTCGTATTTTAGATTTAGCATCACCTATCGGAAAAGGGCAACGTGGTTTAATTGTTGCACCACCAAAAGCAGGTAAAACCGTTCTTCTACAAAATATCGCTCAAAGCATTACGAATAATTACCCTGAATGTGAATTGATCGTTCTTTTGATCGATGAGCGTCCAGAAGAAGTAACAGAAATGCAACGCACAGTGCGTGGTGAAGTTATTGCTTCTACCTTTGATGAGCCAGCAACACGCCACGTTCAAGTTGCTGAAATGGTAATCGAAAAAGCAAAACGCTTAGTAGAACACAAAAAAGATGTTGTGATCTTACTTGACTCTATTACCCGTTTAGCTCGTGCTTATAACACAGTTACTCCAGCGTCAGGTAAAATTTTATCAGGTGGTGTGGATGCCAACGCATTACACCGTCCAAAACGTTTCTTTGGTGCTGCGCGTAACGTGGAAGAAGGCGGTAGCTTAACCATTATTGCGACTGCTCTTGTTGATACCGGCTCAAAAATGGACGAAGTTATTTTTGAAGAGTTTAAAGGAACAGGTAATATGGAATTACACCTTTCACGCAAAATTGCTGAAAAACGTGTATTCCCAGCAATCGACTTTAACCGTTCAGGTACTCGTAAAGAAGACTTACTCACTACACCTGATGAATTACAAAAAATGTGGATTCTTCGTAAAATTCTTAACCCAATGGGTGAAGTTGAAGCGATGGAATTCTTAATTGATAAACTGATGGTGGCTAAAACGAACGATGAATTCTTTGAAGTAATGAAACGTTCGTAATGGTAAACATTTAATTTCCTTCGTAGAGGGTGCTATGAAAGAAATTAAATGTTTGTACAACAGCTAAATACTACGACAGGTTTGAGTGTTCTTGTTTATTTCCAAATGATGCGATGCTCTTTGTATAGAAAATCCCACCGCTTATATGATTAAACTCGATACCATTATTGAACAATTTTTGGATAATTTATGGTTGGAACATAATTTATCGGAAAATACTATTGCATCTTATCGGTTAGATTTAGAAGCCTTTGTGCAATGGTTGCCTGAAGCTAGGGCTTTTTTAACGGTAGATTATGTCGATGTGCAAACCTTTCTTGGTGAGCGGTTGGAGCAAGGCTATAAATCATCAAGTTCAGCAAGAATGTTAAGCTGTTTACGCAAATTTTTCCGCTTTCTTTATATGGAAAATTACCGTAGTGATGACCCGACTGAAACACTAAAATCACCACGCAAAGCGATTCATTTACCCAAATCATTAAGTGAAGAGCAAGTATTGGATTTACTCAATATGCCGAACACTGCCGATCCGATTGAACTACGAGATAAAGCAATGTTAGAGCTACTTTACGCCACAGGCTTGCGTGTAACGGAGTTGGTTTCGCTAACCATTGAAAATATCAGTTTGTCTCAAGGGTTAGTTCGAGTGATTGGTAAAGGCGATAAAGAGCGAATTGTGCCGATGGGGGAAGAGGCAAATTACTGGTTGCGTGAGTTTTTTCAGTACGGACGCGCCACTTTGCTCGGCGATACACAATCGGATATTGTATTTCCAAGTCGTTTAGCAAAACAGATGACCCGCCAAACATTTTGGCATCGAATTAAACATTACGCCTTACTAACAGGGATTGATAGTGATAAACTTTCACCCCACGTCCTACGCCACGCTTTTGCAACACATTTGGTCAATAATGGGGCGGATTTGCGGGTGGTTCAGATGTTATTAGGGCATAGTGATTTATCTACCACACAAATTTATACTCACGTTGCCAAAGCACGTTTGAAATCACTTCATCAACAATTTCACCCAAGAGGATAATATGCAACACGGTTTTTCTAAATTTAGCTGGGCATTAGCTCTTTTCTGTTTACCCATTGCATTATGGCCATTAGCATTATTTGTTTCACCCAAGTTTTCGGATAGCCCGAATTTAAGTGAATTTCAAATCAATAGTTTTTCGGTCATATTTTGGGTTTATCCTTTTGTATTGTTTGCACTATCAGGAATATTACATAAGATTTATCAAACAAATAAACCGCTCGCAAAAGGGTTACTCACTTTAGGTTTTATACTCTTTTACGGGATATTTATTTATATTGTGAAAAGCGTTTAAGGCGTTGTCAGTACTGCAACGAGCTGTTGATTAAAGAAGACTAATGGCGTGCGAGTTCTTTCCCAGACTGGCACGTTATTTTTTTGCCAAATTTTTTTCATCTCTTCTCGTTTTGAATGTGGATAAAGAGACACTTTACCACGATAGTTTAATTTAATGGTTAATGGTTCTTGCTGTAATTCTGGCGGTAATAACAAGCGGTGTGTTTGCCCCGATTTTTTGCGAAAAATGAGAGTATCGCTAGTGCGAATTAAGGTACCGATATTTTCAGGTAGGGTGAATTCTTGTCCCTGTGTTGCTAATAAAATCTGTTCAAACGGTGGTGTGTCAGAGAATATCTCAGTTACAAAAAGATGTTGCTGGTAACGTCTAAGCATTTTATCCGCTAACCTAAACTCAGGATTTTTATCTTGCTCGGCAAAAATCACATTGGTAATAATTTGTTCAAGCTGTACTTCGCTTGGCATCGGCATTTGGCACTTTTTAAGCCAAAGGCGAATCAGTTGTTGCTGTTTTAAATGGGAAAGCAGGTTGAATTTCTCAATACTGAAACTCTGTTTGGTAAGATTTAAACGTGAGTGAAACTCATCATTCAGCAGCTCTTCCACTAATTGTTGTTGATCTGCACAATGTTGTGCAGCTCTTGCTACCATTTGATCAAACTGTTGCCAACGCTGATTTAACAAGGGTAAGATTTCATTGCGTAAAAAGTTACGTTCGTAGCGACTATCTGCATTACTTTCATCGTTAATCCATTCTAGGCGATACTTTGCCGCATAAGCCTGAATAGTTGATTTTGGTGATGTAAGAAGCGGGCGGAAAATAGGAAATGATGATTTTGCATTTTTCTCCCAATAACTGACCGCTTGCATCGCTCCTAACCCTGTAATGCCACTTCCCCGTTTTAACGCAAGGAAAAAGGTTTCGACTTGATCGTCTAAATGGTGGGCGGTAACTAACATCTCATTGGGCTGAATATGCTGTGCAATGGCTTGATAACGAGCTTGGCGAGCATTCGCTTCTATACCTTGTTTTCCTGATACGGTTACTTTGCAGACGGTTAGGGGAATTTGCCATTTTCGGCATAAATGTTGGCAAAATTCTGCCCAGCTGTCTGCATTTGGGCTTAAGCCGTGATGAATATGGATAGCTTGTAAATTTAGCGAGTTTTCTTGACGAAGTTGGCAAAGTAGATGAAGTAACACCACAGAATCCACGCCACCGCTTAACCCGATTAAAAAATCGGTTTGCTGTGGTGTGTGGATAGCTAACTGTTGGCGGAGTGTTGAAATTAGCATAGTAAGCGGTGAGTTTTTCAAAAAAATTTACCGATTTATCGGCGGTTAAACTTGTAGCCAAAACGTAACAGGGCCGTCATTTTGAAGGCTTACTTGCATATCCGCAGCAAATTTCCCCGTTTGAGTTGTAATCCGCTGTTTTGCTTGATCTGCAAAATAATCGTATAAAGCCTCCGCTTGTTTAGGTGAGGCTCCACGAGAAAAACTCGGACGCAAGCCTTTTTGCGTATCTGCCGCAAGAGTAAATTGTGAAACGACTAATAAACTTCCTTGAGCTTGCTGTACGTTTAAATTCATTTTGTCATTTTCATCGGCAAATACACGATAGTTTAGTACTTTTTCAAGTAATCTGTCCGCACTGGCTTGGTCGTCTTGTTGCTCAACACCGAGTAACACTAATAAACCTGTGGCAATTTTCCCGACAACTTGTTGCTCAACTTCTACTTTTGCCCATTTTACACGTTGAATAAGTGCGATCATTTTGTCTCCTTAGCAAGTGGGTTTTCTAGTGTGCCTTGCTTAATCATCTCCATATCTTTAAGAACAGATGCAATTTGCCCGCCTGATAGCACGACTTTCCAGCTTAAATGAATCCACACAATCATAATCGGAATAGTGGCTAACACGCCATAAATCGCTTGATAGGAAGGAAATGTGGTGATGTACCAAACAAATAACTGTTTACCCAAAGTAAAGAATAATGCTGCCATTAACGCCCCGATAGCAGCGTGTTTAAATTTAACGCTGGTATTCGGCACAATGAGATAGACAAAGCTAAATAACAACCAAATTAGGAAAAAAGGCATTAACTTCAGAAGATGATGACTAAATGAGAAGATACCGTCCGTTTCAAACATCTCTAAGGAGAAAATATAAGAACTGATAGCAATACTTGCCCCTGCAAACATCGGGCCAAAAATTAGCACCGCAAGGTAGATCACAAAAGAGAGTACTACTGAGCGTTTTTTGGTATTGTGCCAAATTTCATTAAGAGCATTGTCGATACTGGAAATTAACATTACTGCGACCACCACTAAACCGAGAATGCTGATAATCCCCATTTTTTTGGAATTTTCGACAAACAGATCAAGATATTCTTGCACCATATGGCTCGCATTAGGAGCGAAGTTATCATAAGCGAGCTCTTTTAATTGTGTCGTGGCTTGGTCGAAAATGGGGAGCAAGGTAAAAATTGAAAATGCCACCATAATCAAAGGTACTAGTGATAGTAATGTGTTATAAGTTAAGTAACCCGAGTAGATCGCAATGCGGTTCTGCTCTGAACGAAACAAAAACAGTTTGATGAAAAAAAGAATTCGTGATGTCATATTAAGCTCTTGTTAAGTAATCCCCTTCACACACCCATTTGTAAGTAGTGAGTGCTTCTAATCCCATAGGTCCACGAGCGTGTAGTTTTTGTGTGCTTACCGCCACTTCAGCCCCTAAGCCAAATTGTGCCCCATCGGTAAAACGAGTACTTGCGTTGATATAAACCGCCGCCGCATCAACTTGTTGAACAAACTGCTGAGCCAGTGCGTAATTCGCCGTTAAGATACTTTCAGAATGCTGACTGCCGTAAGTACGAATATGCTCGATCGCTTGCTTAATACCTTCTACAACGACCACATTGAGATCTAAAGAGAGCCACTCTTGCGACAGTTTCTCTAGATCAAGCGGTTGGATATTGGCATTTTTTTGCAATTCACTTGGGAAATCATCACTATGCAATGTAACCTTTAAGGCTGTGAGTTTTTCTGCCAACATTGGTAAAAATTGTTCGGCAATTGCCCTATCTACTAATAAAGTTTCAAGGGTATTACAGGTGCTTGGACGCTGTGTTTTTGCATTCGCAATCACTTGAATCGCACGAGATAAATCTGCGGTCTGCTCCACATAAAGATGACAGACCCCAATGCCACCAACAATCACAGGGATTGTTGAATTTTCTTTACAGAATTGATGTAATCCTGCTCCACCGCGTGGAATCAGCATATCAATATAGCGATCTAATTTAAGTAATTCTAAGAGCAAGTTTCGATCAGGATCAGTAACGGCTTGTACGGCGAGTTTTGGTAATCCTGTTTGCTCCAATGCGTTTTGTATCACATCAACTAAAATACCGTTAGTAAACTTGGTCTCTTTTCCGCCACGCAAAATGACAGCATTGCCTGTTTTTAAACAGAGTGATGCTACATCAATCGTTACATTTGGGCGAGCTTCATAAATGGTAAGGATAACGCCGAGTGGAACGCGTTGTCGTTGGATTTTTAATCCACTATCCAATACGCCACCGTCAATAATCAGCCCGACAGGATCTGCTAGTTTCGCTACATTGCGTACATCATTTGCTATTCCTTGAATTCGTTCAGGCGTGAGTAACAAGCGGTCAATAATCGCAGGAGAAATACCTTGTGTTTGGGCATAGGCAATATCTTGTTGATTGACAGCTAAAATTTCCGCACTACGTTCTTCTAACGCATCAGCGATTGCGAATAAGGCTTGATTTTTCTGAGCATTTCCAAACTGAGCAAGGGTAATGCTTGCTTGTTTAGCTTGTTTGGCAAGCGTGATTGTTGTCATACTATTCTCTCATTTAAAAATAATCGGGGAGTTTATCATATTTGATGTAATGAATTATGCCCTTTCTTTATGGAAAATATTTTTTCTTGTTGCGATAAGATACGGAGAATAATTTCCAAGCACTATATGTTAGATTGGCATCTAATTCTTGTCTTTTACAGAACCTTATTAGCTAAAGCTGCCATAATTTGATTTCAATGTTGGTTAAAGTTTTAGGCAGCATACCGTTTTTATGGTTATCAAAACAACAACATTTGTTGTCTTACTAAAATCGTTGTATGATTTCCGACAAATTCTCGTAATACAAACAGAGCAAAATATGAGCGATACACTTTCTTTCATCACAACATCTCAACCCGATTTATGTGTCAAGCTTGAACAATATCGCATTATTGATATTGAAGGGGCGGATGCTGAAAAATATTTACAAGGTCAATTAACTTGCGATGTAACAAAACTTGCAGAAGGCGAACAAACCTTAACTTGCCATTGTGATCCTAAAGGCAAAATGAGTGCTCTGTTCCGCCTATTCCGTCAATCTGCAACAAAATTTGTGGCAATTATGCCTGTCGATTTGCTACCTGAGGCCTTAATTCAATTAAAAAAATATGCTGTATTTTCTAAAGTAACTTTTACGGAAACAGAGGACGCGATTTATGGCACAACAAGCGGTGAGATTTTTGCAAAATTTCACGAAAATGTAACCGCTTGTCGCATATCAACTGAGCCGACTCGCTATCTGTTATGGGGTAATTTAACCTTAGAAACCACAGGGAAAGGTAGCGATTGGGATTTACTCGATATTCAACAAGGTATTCCTTTATTGTATAAAGCAAATCAGTTTGAATTGATACCACAAGCCACAAATTTACAGCAACTTGATCAAGCAATTTCCTTTACAAAAGGGTGCTATATCGGGCAAGAAACAGTCGCAAGAGCAAAATATCGTGGGGCAAATAAACGAGCGTTATTCACGTTAGTGGGTAATGTTCAAGGTGAAATCACGTTGCCAGAAATTAGTTCAAGTGTTGAGATGCAAATTGAACAAAACTGGAAATCCACAGGCACAATTTTAGCCGCTCAGCAATATCAAGGGCAACTTTGGGTGCAAGTGGTAATGAATAAAGAGGTTGAAGCAGATAGCGTGTTCCGCCTTGGTAATGTAATGCTCTCAATCGCTCCGTTGCCATATTCTTTGGAAGAAAAATAATGAGCGATTTTGTCTATCCACAAGCGACTCTTATTGCTGGTGTTGATGAAGTAGGACGTGGGCCATTAGTAGGGGCGGTCGTTACTGCTGCGGTAATTCTCGACCCCAATAATCCTATTACAGGGTTAGCTGATTCTAAGAAATTATCTGAAAAACGCCGAATGGCCTTAGCCGAAGAAATTAAACAAAAAGCACTCTGTTGGTCATTAGGGCGTGCGGAACCTGATGAAATCGACAAACTCAATATTTTGCACGCAACAATGTTAGCAATGCAACGGGCGGTGGCAGGATTGGCGATTCAGCCTGATTTTGTATTGGTTGATGGCAATCGTATTCCGCAATTAACAATGCCTGCTCAAGCGGTGGTTAAAGGCGATAGCTTGGTGGCTGAAATCAGTGCTGCATCTATTCTTGCGAAAGTAGCAAGAGATCTTGAAATGACAGAACTCGACCAACGTTATCCTGAATATGGTTTTGCACAGCATAAAGGTTATCCAACCAAATTACATTTTGAAAAATTAGCCAAATTGGGAGCAACTCCTTTCCATCGTAAAAGTTTTGCTCCTGTCGCTAAAGCTCTAATGAAATGAAAAAAGAAGAACACTACTTACAACGTTGCTTAGAATGCGATACGGTTGTGAATATTGCAAAAGATCTGCACAATCAGACCGCTTGTTGCCCAAATTGTGATGAAGTCTTGCAATCGGGTAATCGTTGGGGGCTAAGACGTTGTACGATTATTGCGATCTCTATTTTGATCTTATTACCTTTTGCCCTACTATTCCCGTTGATGAATATCGATCTACTAGGCGTGCCTATTTATGCATCAGTATGGGGCGGTGTATGGAAGATGGCAACGTCTGGCTTTCCTTATACCGCATTTATGATCCTAATCTGTTCAGTAATAATGCCTATCTCTTTTGCATTATTAGTGATTTCGTTACGTTTACAACGTTTATTAGGCCATCGTCCTCGCTACACCCTGATTTTCCTCAAAAAGGCAAAACAGTGGGTAATGCTTGATGTTTATTTGGTTGCTCTAGCGGTTGCAGCATTTAAAGTGCGTGAATATGCTCCACTTTCTTTTGATATTTATTTACTTCCTTTTGTATTAACTACTGTTCTGACAATTCTACTGTTTATCAAAATTGATCCGAACCGACTGTGGAATGAATTTTACCCTGAATATCATTCGCTTTCCCCCGATCACCCATCACAGCCAACACTCTGCCCTGAATGTGATTACACTTTTGATGAAAATATTGTCGATAAAAAAGGACGACAACGTTGCCCACGCTGTGAAACTAACTTAGCAATTTCTGATAGTGTAAAATTACAACGTGTCTGGGCAACACTTGTTGCAGGGGTGATTATGATGATCCCTGCGAATATTTTACCCATCTCATCAACTGAGTTTGCAGGTTCAACTTCCGCAGACTCGCTCATTAGCGGTGTGTTATTATTTATCTCAATGGGTAGTTATACGGTAGCCGCAATCGTATTTATTGCGAGTATTGCAGTACCATTTAGCAAAGTAGGTGTGATTTTATATTTATTACTTGCTATCCATTTCCGTTGGAAACACTCAATTCATTGGCAAATGAAGCTACTGCACTATGTTCATTTTGTGGGACGTTGGTCGATGTTGGATTTATTCGTGTTAGCACTGATGATGTCATTAGTAGAACGTGGGCAAATTATTAGCTTTTCAGTGGGCGATGCAGCGTTCTATTTTGGTGCTGCGGTCTTTTTGACGATGATATCTTCATCTAATTTAGATGCAAGAATGTTATGGCGAATTCATCGAGAACATCAAGATACAAAAACAAGCGGTTAGATTTGCTCAATTTTTTGCAAAGGTTTATACTTCAACCCCAATATTCATAATAAAAAGGAGGACGCTATGCGTGTCGATACCTCTCAACTCTGTGATATTTATTCCGATCAGGTCGATGTAGTCGAACCTATTTTTTCGAGCTTTGGAGGAAACTCTACCTTCTACGGAAAAATTACCACAGTAAAATGTTTTGAAAGTAATGGCTTAATTGCTGAAGTTTTAGAAGAAGACGGTCAGGGCAGAGTCTTATTAATTGATGGTGGTGGTGCTGTTCGCCGAGCATTGATTGATGCGGAATTGGCTCAACTTGCGGTAGATAACGGCTGGGAAGGCATTATTGTCAATGGTGCTGTACGCCAAATTGATGTGCTAGAAACCTTAGATATTGGTATTCAAGCACTGGCACCAATCCCAGTAGGTGCAGAAGACACCTCTATTGGTGAAATTGATACCCCTGTCAATTTTGGTGGCGTAACTTTCCTACCTGAAGACTACGTCTATGCGGATCTGACAGGAATTATTCTTTCACCAGAATTGTTAGATTTTGAGGAGATTGTGGAATATTAAGTGATAACATTACATAAGATAGTCAATGATTTTCAATAAAAAGATGATTGACTATTTTATATATGTACATTTCAACAAACGTTGGCTATTTAAGACCACTGTGATAGATGAGAGCGTCATTGCAATCGCAGAAAGCATCGGATTAAGTAGCCAACCAGTTAGAGAATAAAATACGCCTGCCGCCACAGGAATACTGATAACGTTATAAATAAACGCTCCAACTAAACTTTGCCTCATATTACGCATTACCCGTTTAGAAAAGGGTAAAATCTCTGCTAGGGGCTGTAAACCTGTACGCATTAAGGATAAATCCGCCGTTTCAATTGCAATTTCACTCCCGTTATACATCGCAATCCCCACATTTGCTTGAGCGAGAGCTGGGCTGTCATTGATACCATCACCAATCATCGCAACTTTTCTGCCTTGTTGCTGTAACTTGAATATCTGTTCAGCTTTTTGCTCAGGTAATACTTCCGCAATAACCTGATCTACCCCAAGCTGTTGAGCGTAGTACTCTGCAGTGACTTGGCGATCTCCCGTTAGCATTACACAATAATAGCCTTGCTGTTGGAATTGTTGAATAAGCTGTTGGCTTTCAGAGCGTAAGCGATCTTGTAACTGAATAATTCCGACAACTTGTTCATCAATCGCCACAAAAACAAAGGTTGTTGCAGGGGAATAAGCGGTCAGATTCGCTGTAAAATTAACAAATTGCTGGTTACCCACTTTAATTTGTTGCTGTTGATAGGTGGCAATAATCCCTTGTCCTTTAATAATTTGTAACTTATCTATTTCCCTATTTTCAATTTCAAAAGCGGTATGATTATCGCAAAATTTTACGATTGCTTTAGCAATTGGGTGAGTAGCCTGCTGTTCCACACTTTTTACTAAACTAAGTAACTCAGTTTGAGCAAAACCATTCAAGGTTTCAATATTGATTACTTCCATTTCACCAGTGGTTAGCGTCCCTGTCTTATCAAAGACCAAGGTATCAAGCTCATTACAGGCTTGTAATGCATCAATATTACGCACTAATACGCCAAACTCAGCGGATCGAGCAACGCCAGCAATGGTTGAAAGAGGGATTGCCAAGCCCAAAGCACAAGGGCAGGCGATAATCAATATAGTAGTAAAAATCGACAACGCAAATTGAAACTCTTTACCTAACCAAAGCCAAATGGCTGTACTCAATAACGCAATCAATATAACCACAGGCACAAAAATAGAGGCAACTTTATCCACCCATTTTGCTAAGGGTGGCTTACTTGATTGAGCGTGGCGAACTGCATTGATAATGCGAGCTAAAGCGGTTTGTGAACCTACTTGTTCGGCAATATAAATACCCGCACCATCTTGCACTACCGTACCCGCTCGAACTTTGTCCCCAATATGTTTTTCAACGGGTAAGGCTTCTCCTGTTAGCATTGATTCATCAACCCAAATAGCACCTTGTTCCAAACGCCCATCTACGGCTATGCGTTCTCCCGCTAAGGCTTGCACTCTCATTTCAGGTTTTATGCCTTTTACCGAAATACTTTTTGCAAATTCCCCGTCAAAAACAACCGCTTGTTGCGGAGCTAAATCTAATAATTTCTCTAATGCAAAAGAAGAACGTTGTTTGGCTTTTAACTCTAAATACTTACCTAAATTCACAAAACCAACAACCATCACACTGGCTTCATAATATAGATGGGAATGCCATTGGCTGTTTAAGGTAAGATAAAAAGAATAAAGCCACGCTACCCCTGTACTTACCGCAATGAGCGTATCCATATTTGCAGAGTAATTTTTCAGGCTTGTCCAAGCTCCAATAAAAAAATGCTTACCACTGATATAGAGCGTCAAAGCAGTCACAACCGCCCAACCAAACCAAATCGGCTGATTTTCGGGAGTAAGGTGCATCTCTGCGAGCATTCCATAAAGCATTAACAATGCTCCAACTGCAAGAGAAAAGATAAATTGCCATTTTTTCGCTCTCAATAACTGAGCGGTTTGAGCTTGTTGTTTAGATCGACGGGTTTCTTCGCTCTCAAGTAATTCCGCTCCAAAACCTATTTTGGTGATAGTTTGGATAATCTCTTGTGAGCAAACCTCACCTTCGATAAAAGCGGTTTGATCGACTAAATTAACCGACACAAACTCCACATTAGGAATTTTTCCTACCACTTTCTCGACACGATGTACACAAGCGGCACAATGCAAACCAGAAAGCAAAAATTGTTGTTCTTTAGGCATTTAGATCTCTTTAGCATCAAAGCCGATAGCTTCAATACAGTCAATTAGCTTATCGACGGTTTCATCGCTATCAATTTCAGCAATCTGGGTAGTTAAGTCGATTTTTACTTCACTAGCAACTTCTGCAAGTGCATTTTTTACGCTTTTTTCACAGTGGCTACAATGTAATCCACCAAGTTGTAATTTAATAATTGCCATTATTATTCCCCCAATAAATATTGATTAAGCCTACTCATTATGTTCTTGGCATCAGATACACCAAGATCATACATCGCTTGCACTTTACTAAGGTCTTTTTCAATACGTTTAATTGCTAAAGTTTGCGAGGGGCGGATCACAAAAATTTTACCCTGTTTTTCTAACGCAATGATTTTTTCTACTTTTTGATTATACTCTTGATAGCGATTATCTAGCGTGCGAGCTAAATTTGGATAGCGGTAATAAAAGAGTTTACTCATCAATTTATTCGATGGTGTTTTGCGGTATTCCAATGGGCGAGTCAATATCACAATCATTTTATCCACACCTAACGCTTGGCATTTTTCTATCGGAATAGAATCAGCGATACCACCATCTAAATAAAGTTGATTGTTGTATTCGACTACTTTAGAAACATAAGGCATTGCTGATGTTGCTCTCAGTGCTTCCATTTGACCAAAAGGATCGTTAATTTTGATATATTCTGCTTTTCCTGTAACCACATTAGTTACGGTCGCATAGAAATCAATGCCTGATTGCTTAAAGCGTTCATTATCAAAAGGATCATACTTAAAAGGCACGTCATAAAATGCAAATTCCTTATTCACAACATTACCTGTTGTCAGCCAGCTTTGTAAACTGATATAACGTTTATCATTTAAAAACTGTTTGTTATATCGTAAAGCCCTACCTTTTTGTTGCGATGGGAAATTCGCCCCAAACAACGCACCAGCAGAAACACTCACAATACTATCAATTTTAACCTGTTCATCTAAGAAAACATCAAGCACCCCTGCAGTGAACATTCCCCGCATTGCCCCGCCTTCTAGTACTAATCCGATTTTCATTTATAGTTTCTCAATAAAGTTTGGTAACCACGCTTCAGCACTACCATCGTGATCAAAATCGTTTACCACATCAATGCGTAAAGATTCGCACACTTGCGTTGCACCGAGAGAGTTTAACGCCTCTTCCACAATATTCACGGCATTACAGAAAGTGTCGTAATCGGAGCTACCTAATCCAATCACGCCAAATTTCATTTGGCTGAAATCAAGATTACTTTCGGCAAGTTGTTGGAAAAGTGGCTGGATATTTTCGGGCAATTCCCCAGCGCCGTGTGTGGATGTTACGACTAAAAGGGAAGTTTGATGTTGAATATCGGCTAATTCGGCTTGGTTAAATAACTCAACCTGATAGCCTTGTTCGGTGAGTACATCATTGAGATGATCGGCGACGTACTCCGCACCACCTAAGGTGCTACCTGTGATGATACAAATAGATTTCGACATAGCATACTCATATTGTAAAAAAATCGGTTTATTCTAGAAGAATTGTTATAAAGAATAAACCAGTTTTGCATCAAGGAAAGAGAATATGAGCTGTATCACATTGTTAGTCCCAAATAAAACTCATCAAGCCGAAGTGATGGCATATCGACAGGCTTTTTCAGATAATGCAATTGATAGCGGAGCAATGTTAGAGAAATTTGGTGATTTCTCTCAATGGCTGGATTATTTAGCAAAACCTGAAGGCTATCTAACCCCTTGGGGATTTAACAAGGTACAAGATTCGACCTATCTTGCGTGGCATACACAATTACATCGAGTGGTTGGAATAATTAATATCCGCCACAATCTCAGTAACGACTATCTGCGACAATTTGGCGGACATATCGGTTATTCCATACATCCGGACTTTCGTAAGCAAGGCTACGGCTCGGAAATGTTGAGATTAGCTTTAGCAAAGGTAAAAACGCTGGGCTTAGATAAGGTGCTGATTACCTGTGAAGAAAGTAATGTAGGCTCTGAAAAGGTGATTTTAAATAACGGCGGAAAGTTTGAGTCTGTCGTTGAGTTCAATCAAGTCAAAAGAGTGAAACGGTTTTGGGTTGAGGCGTTGTAAAACAAGCGGTTAGATTTGCAGAAAATTTTGCAAAATTTTTTAGCGAAATGACCGCTTGTTTTTAACTTTTTAAAAGGTGCTAGTGATTTTTTCTTAAAAGTCAGTTTTTTTCAATGTCTTCAACAATGATTTGATCATATTCTAGCATAGGGAGAATTTGAGATAACTCTTTTCTTGCTTCATAATCTAAATTATTTCTATGTGATATATCAAATATTTTGGTAAATATAAGGACTTGTTGTACATCATTGTTTGTTTCTAATTTTTCGTTTTCAATTTTTTCAAAAGAATAATTATATTCTTTTAGTAAATCGATAAATTCCTGATGAGTTTTAACGTTATTATTAATTAAACGTAACTTTGCTTTACAGAAAAAATATTAGTGTTCATAACAATATTCTCCTATTTAAATAAATCAATACATTTTTGACTTTTGTTGTATTTAGTCAAAACACCTCTCTCGAGTAACAAGATGAATTCTGTGCTATATCTTGTGGTGAGTGGGTAAGTTAAACATTCTTTATTTTTATCCGCTTCAGTAGTAAGTGGGGATCCCAAAATTTCTATAATTTGTTTCTTATTCATGCCAATATGAATATTGTTAATAATTTTTTCGACATCATTAATCGGTTTATTAATCTCTGGAATAGCAATATGAGAAGGTGTTTGTTGGCACCCAGCAAGAAGTATCATAAAGGTTATTGGTTTAATAAGTACTCGCATTAAAGCTCTCCAATAGCCCATTTTCATTGAAATAGGCGTGCAAATAAGACGTACTTTGGCGAGGTAGAGGGACTGGAGAAATCTGATATATGACACGATATACTCCTGTAGAGTTATAGTTATATGTTTCTTTTTTCCCTTTTATTTCTTTAGAAGTAGGCTCTCCTAAGATAGAAATGACTTCTTGTTTTGTCATTCCTACCACTAAACTTCTTGATAGTGTTTCATAGTTAGTGTTAGGAGGGATAGAGCCACAACTTGAAAGAAACGTGCATACAAATAAAATAGATAATAGTTTTTTCATCAGTTCTTCCTTTTATTAAATAGAACAAATTACCGAAGCTTCATATAACTTCCCATTTTCATCAAAACAGATTTCAACATTAGCGTAGTCATACCGTTCTTTTTTACCTCTCGCTTCTTTTTTATCTGGTAGTTTTCCTAATACGGAAATGACTTCTTGCTTTGTCATACCTGGAGCAAGCAAACTGGAGTTGACATAAGTACCCGATGATGCACAGCCTACAAGCGTGAGTATACTGAGTTGCGTTACAACAAATTTATTCATCTTTATGCTCCTTATCTCAAAATATTACATAAATGAATTTATTGAAATTCTATGCTTTTATGATGCTTATTGCAAGAATAAAAACTACGAAAATATGCACTTATAGAATAATTCTAAGTGTGTGTATATGGCGAAATTTGTTCCAAGTGAGATTGATCGATTAATAGGGCAACGTATTCAAAGAAGACGTAAGGAGTTGGGTTTTACGGCAGAAAAACTTTCTGAATGTGTGGATATTTCTCAACCTCAATTCTCCCGCTACGAACGTGGGACAAATAAAATCAATATGGCTCATTTGGTTGCGATTGCAACATTCTTAAAAACACCGATAAGCTACTTTTTTGCGGATTGTATGGAAGAGTTTGGTTGGAATAATGATGAAATGGAGTTAGATCGCCATTGGCAAGAGTTGAGTGCTTCACAGAAGACGTTGTTTATTCCTCTGTTAAAGGAATTACGCAAAAATAATTAAATACATTGGCAAGCGGTGAGATTTATAAAGAATTTTGCAAATTTCCTCTACAAACGCACCGCTTGTCTTATCATTCTCTCACTTCGTTGTATATTCTGCCAAATCTCCCCTAACTCCTCTTTGCTAAAGAGGGGAACTGGTACAAACGAAAATTCAATATCGAAGTTCTTTAAAAAGATTTTGAGTTTTCTGATGAATGTATAACTTTCTGTGATCTAATCCCCCTCTTTAGCAAAGAGGGGTTAGGGGAGATTTGGCAGAATATACAATGAAGTAAGGAAGATAAGAAGCTATCAAATTACTTTGTCAATAATCTGACCATAGGTAAACCCTACGGTATTCACAATCCTATCTACCCTATTTTCACTATTTCCCGATCAATTCTTCTCTTACAATCGCAGCCCCTTGGCTCAAGGCATTGAGTTTTGCACGAGCGATATGGCGTGGCATAGGTGCCATTCCGCAGTTGGTGCTTGGATAGAGTTTGTCTGCATCAACAAATTGCAACGCTTTACGCAGTGTATCTGCGACTTGTTCTGGCGTTTCGACTACGTTGGTGGCAACATCAATCGCCCCGACCATCACGATTTTGCCACGAACTAATTCAAGCAAGTCCATCGGCACTTTTGAATTTTGGCATTCAAGCGAGATGATGTCGATTTTAGATTGTTGCAATTTCGGGAAACTCTCTTCGTATTGACGCCATTCGCCGCCGAGCGTTTGTTTCCAGTCGGTGTTAGCTTTGATACCATAACCGTAGCAGATATGTACTGCCGTTTGGCATTTCAAACCTTCCGCCGCACGCTCTAGTGCTGCCACACCCCAGTCGTTGAGTTCATCAAAAAAGACATTAAATGCAGGTTCGTCAAATTGAATAATATCCACACCTGCCGCCTCTAACTCTTTCGCCTCTTCATTGAGAATTTTGGCAAATTCCCACGCTAATTTTTCACGACTTTTGTAGTGACCATCATACAGTGTGTCGATCATTGTCATTGGGCCTGGTAACGCCCATTTGATCGGCTTATCGGTGTGCTGACGTAAGAATTTTGCATCTTCCACAAATACTGATTTTGGACGGCGAACCGTTCCAACCACACTGGGTACACTCGCATCATAGCGATTGCGGATCCGCACAATTTCACGCTTGGTAAAATCTACGCCTTCTAAGTGTTCAATAAATGTTGTCACAAAGTGCTGACGAGTTTGCTCACCATCGCTAACAATATCAATCCCTGCTGCATTTTGCTCCGCAAGGGAGATCAACAACGCATCACGTTTAGCTTGTAACAGCTCATCGCCATTAAATTTCCATTCAGACCACAGTTTTTCAGGTTCAGCAAGCCAAAACGGTTTCGGCAAACTGCCTGCGGTGGAAGTGGGTAAAAGAATTTTGCTCATAATTTATGTTGTCCTTTATTCATTATTTTTCATTTAACCAAGCATCTAATACCGCTTTATAAGGTTTGATAAAATGCTCTTCGGCATATTTTCCTTGTTGAACGGCAAGTTGAGCACGTTCGATACGGTCATATTCAACTTTAGTTAGAGAATAATCTTTGCTCGTCAGGCTCGGTTTATAGACCTGCCCTGCCACTGAATTCGCGTTATATATTTCTGGGCGGTAAATTTTTTGGAACGCTTCCATTGTCGCAATCGTGCTGATTAGCTCAATGTTGGTGTAATCGTTCAACAAATCCGCATTTTCATCAAAATAGAATGCATAAGGTGCAACTGATTTCGGTGGCATAAAGTAACGCACTTTTAAACCCATTTTCGCAAAGTAGGCATCGGTTAATGAGTAGTCGTTTTGTTCATATTCTACACCTAAAATCGGATGAACATTGGTGGTTTTGTGGTAAGTACGGGTAGTTGCCACGCTCAAACAGATCACGGGTAGCTTTTTAAATTGTGCAGTATATTCAGGAGAAGCTAGCAAATGTTTGAACAATTTACCGTGCAGATCTCCGTAGCCTTCTGGTACGGTAAATTCAGGCTTATCTTTGTTGTGATCGAGCAGTAATACGCTAAAATCGTAGTCTCGCACGAAAGAAGAAAAACTGTTACCCACTATACCATCAATAGTTTTACCCGTTTTTTTGTCAATTACAGATGTTTTAAGACATTCTAATGCAGGGAAAAACTCACCTTTACCTTCTACATCAAGATCAATAGAAACAATATCCAAATTGACAGAGTAACGATCCGAAGTCGGATTATCCCAATTCGCCAAATCGTTAAAACGTTTATCAATCATTGCAATTGCGTTTTGCAGGTTTTCTTTACGGTTCTCGCCACGAGCAAGGTTAGCAAAGTTGGTGGTTAAGCGAGTACTGTTCGCAGGCTCGTAATTTTCATCAAATCTTTCAGTATGCACACGGCATTGGAATTGGGTTGTCATTCTGTTTTTTCCTACTTATTTTTTAAAATTGGTAAATTAAATCACAATTTTTTGGTGAATCAAAATGATAAATTTTAGTATTTATTATGAAAATTATTCAAGTTGAATAACAGGAACAATATAACTTACGTTGGGAAATCAAAGATTATGCAAAGATATAACTCCGCCTTCCACTCTTTTTTTGTATAATGACAATATTCCACTGCATATAAGCGGTCAGATTTCCACAAAATTTTACATACGAGAGAACTATGTTTGAGAATTTATCGGATAGATTATCCAAAACACTAAAAAACATTACGGGTAAAGGGCGTTTAACCGAAGACAACATTAAAGATACTTTACGTGAAGTGCGTATGGCATTACTAGAAGCTGACGTAGCTTTACCAGTGGTGCGTGAATTTATCAATAAAGTCAAAGAACGTGCTATTGGTGAAGAAGTTAATAAAAGCTTAACGCCAGGACAAGAGTTCCTAAAAATCGTACAAGCCGAGCTTGAAAAAGCGATGGGCGAAGCAAATGAGGAGCTGAATTTAGCCACACAGCCACCTGCAGTTATCTTAATGGCGGGTTTACAAGGTGCGGGTAAAACGACATCTGTGGGGAAACTCGCAAAATTCTTAAAAGAACGTCACAAGAAGAAAGTGCTGGTTGTGTCGGCTGACGTTTATCGCCCTGCGGCGATCAAACAGCTTCAAACATTAGCTGAAGCCTTAAAAGTTGAGTTTTTCCCAAGTGAAACCAACCAAAAACCCACTGAAATTGCTGAAAATGCTTTAAAGCACGCTAAACTTAATTTCTTTGATGTGCTGATTGTTGATACCGCAGGTCGTTTACACGTTGATAGTGAAATGATGAGTGAAATTCAGCAAGTTCACGCCGTATTAAACCCGATTGAAACACTCTTTACGGTTGATGCAATGACGGGGCAAGATGCAGCTAATACCGCAAAAGCCTTTAATGAAGCACTACCATTAACAGGGGTTATCTTAACCAAAGTAGATGGTGATGCTCGTGGCGGTGCGGCACTTTCCATTCGTCAAATTACAGGTAAGCCAATTAAATTCTTAGGGGTGGGTGAAAAAACTGATGCTTTAGAGCCTTTCCACCCTGATCGTGTCGCTTCTCGTATTTTAGGTATGGGTGATGTGCTTTCTCTGATTGAAGATCTACAACGTTCGGTCGATCAAGAAAAAGCTGAGAAAATGGCAGCTAAATTCAAAAAAGGCGATGACTTCACCCTTGATGATTTCCGCGATCAACTTGTTGAAATGAAAAAAATGGGTGGAATGATGTCAATGCTTGAAAAGCTCCCTGGTGCAAAAAATTTACCTGATCACGTTAAAAACCAAGTTGATGATAAGATGTTCATCAAAATGGAAGCGATCATCAACTCAATGACACTAAAAGAGCGAGCAAACCCTGATATTATCAAAGGTTCTCGCCGTCGTAGAATTGCGTTAGGTTCAGGCACTCAAGTTCAAGATGTGAATAAATTGCTCAAACAATTTGATGAAATGCAACGTATGATGAAAAAAATGCGTAAAGGCGGAATGGCTAAAATGATGCGTGGAATGAAAGGAATGATGGGCGGTGGTCTAGGCGGACTTGGTGGCTTAGGTGGAATGTTCGGGAAAAAGTAGTACTAGTAATACACTCTTGTGTTCCAAGATTATTAACAAATGTACTATGGGGAGGTGTGTTTACCTCCCTAAATTTCATTATAAATTAGCTAATATCCCACAGCAATGCTTGAATTTCTTGCCTGAACCACAGATACAAGGTTGTTTCTGTGTAGGTAGTGGAACAGTAGGATCGACAAAAAACCAGCGATTATTGATCTTCACAAATAGCGAAATTTCGTGATGAGCTTCTATACCTGATTCAGTTTGGAATAAGGCTCTAAATTCTACGGTGCTATGCTGTTTTGAAATAGCAGGCCTATGTTCCAAAATTTCTAATCCTGCCCAACGAGTTGATTTACCCCATTGTTCCATCGCTTGCGTATCAAGTAGAGCTTGTTGGTTTGGCACTGTGGTTGCCACAATATAATCAATGTTTACTTGAGTATAAGCAGAATAACGTGAACGCATTAGCTGTTCTGCTGTACTAGGATATTGTTGTGTAAGATGAAATGGCTGACAACATTCCTGATAGGTTTTTCCAGATTGGCAAGGGCATAATTGTGTCATAACTTGTAAAAAATCGGCGGTAACTGACCGCTTGTTAGGGTTGAATGCTTATATGAATTTGAAATAAAAAACCTGTGCTCAAGAACACAGGTTTTTCAACTAAATAGAATTATTTTTTCACACGAGTGTGTAAACCTTTCTTCTCTAAGTTACGATAAATCAACCACTGTTGTGCAATCGTAATTAGGTTAGATGTTAGCCAGTAAAGTACTAAGCCTGACGGGAACCATAAGAAGAATACCGTAAAGAGTACAGGCATAAAGTTCATTACTTTCTGTTGTACTGGATCTGCAACTGGTGTTGGCGACATTTTTTGTAATAAGAACATAGAGCCACCCATTAGTAATGGCAGAATGTAATATGGGTCTTGTGCCGATAAGTCTTGAATCCAGCCAAAGAATGGAGCGTGGCGAAGTTCTACTGCTTCCATAAATGTCCAATAAAGTGCGATGAAAATTGGCATTTGTAACAGAATTGGTAAACAACCACCCATTGGGTTTACTTTCTCTTCTTTATACAATTTCATCATTTCTTGGCTCATACGTTGGCGGTCATCACCGAAACGCTCACGCATTTCTTGAATGCGTGGTTGTAACATACGCATTTTTGCCATTGAGGTATATTGAGCTTTGGTGAGTGGGTACAGAATTGTTTTTACTACAATTGTTACCCCAATAATTGCAATACCCCAGTTAGTTACAAGGCTTTGGATAAAGGTTAAAAGCATAAATAGTGGTTTTGCAATAAACCAAGCCCAACCATAATCTACGGTTAAATCGAAGTTATTTGCTGCTACAGCCATTGCATCTTGGTCTTTCGGGCCAGTCCATAAATTGCTCTTAATGGTTGCTTCGCTATTTGGAGCAACTTGAGTAATAGGGCCACGATAACCGATAGTACCTACACCATTTGCTGTGCGAGTGTAAAGGTTATTCTCGGCATCTTGATTTGGGATCCAAGCAGATACAAAGTAATGTTGCAAAATTGCCGCCCAACCAGCTTTGGTATCAATAGATAGGTTTGCTTTTGCCATCTCATCAAAACTATATTTTTTATAGTTTACTTCTGAAGATGAATAAGCACCGCCAGTATAAGTTGGCATTGCGAAGTTACCTGAGCTTTCAATTAAAGTATGTTTAATTTGCCCGTAAGGTTGAACTTCCACAGTTTCAGCACTGTTATTTTTAATAGTGTAATTTACCGCAATATCATAACTACCACGTTTTAATGTGAAGGTTTTGGTATAAGTTACACCATCTTTTTCTAATACTAACGGAACAGTAAGTTCATTTTGATCATCGGCTAGACGGAAATTATCCGCTGTTACTTGATACTGAGCACGGCCAGAATTGGTATCAATACCGTTTTTACCGACTAAACCACTTTGGGCGATATACTGGATTTTTCCGTTATCTTGTAACAATTCAAATGGGTTTTGAGAATTAAGTTCCGCATTGAATTTTAATAGATCCGAATCAACAACATCACCACCTAATGTATCAACGGTTAAACGTAATACATCACTCTCAATCGTGATTGTTTTGCCTTTAGTTGATTGTTCAGTAATAGGTGAACTTGCATTAGACGATGCAGGTACATCACTCGATTGGGCAACTTGTTGTTGGGCTTGTGCCTGTTTTTGTGCTTGGATTTCAGGATTATAGTCCTGCTGCCATTGCGTAAAAATCAAGAACGACACAAGAAGTAAGCCCATAATCAGTAAACTACGGTTTGAGTTCATTTTAAGCTCTCTGTGGTTAAAGGGAAATCCCTAGGTTAAAAAGAGCTATTTTAATATAGGTTGTTAAACGATCCAACCAACTTTTGAACAACAAGCGGTCTTTTCTGATAAGTTTTTTACGAATTTGATCAAACAAAGAGATAAAAATCGATAGTTGATTATTTTTAGAGCAAATTAGTTTTTCTTATTCCGTTCCGTTATTTTTTTGCAAAAAGTTTGATGTATTTCAAAAAAAGCAGAAGGTAAATCCTAGTAAATTTCTCTGTTTTTAAGTAATCTTCATTTTGTATTAATAGATTTATCTTATTGTTTTAATAAGAAAAGTTATCATTTTGATTTTAATTGTGGGAGGCTCTCGTGAAACGAGTAAGCAATGTTTTAAAGCGTGGTTTCGCTATGGCGACAATCGCAATGTTGGGGTGTTTACAATCTGCTTGGGCAGGTGAAGCAAAAGAATTTGAAGGCCCAAAACCAGATTTAAAAATTGAATCTGCAAATCATAAATTTGCAGAACAATTTCCATTGCAATACCAATCTTGGGCGGCAACAGCCGAATCAGAGCAGATTGTCTCTGCGTTAGAAGAAGATCCTCGCTTAGTTATTTTATGGAGCGGTTATGCTTTCTCAAAAGAGTATAACAAACCTCGTGGTCACTTCTATGCTATTACCGATGTGCGTAATATTTTGCGTACAGGGGCTCCAAAAGATGAAAATAGTGGCCCGCAGCCAATGGCGTGTTGGACCTGTAAAGGCCCTGATGTAGCACGTTTAATCGCTGAAAAAGGTGAGCTAGGCTACTTTGATGCTAAATGGTCAAAATATGGTGCAGAAATGGTAAATGCTATCGGTTGTGCTGACTGCCACGATACAACCTCCCAAGAATTCAAAGACGGTAAGCCTGCACTAAGAATTGCTAGACCACACGTTATGCGTGCTTTAGAAGCCATTGGTTGGAAATTCGATACCTTAGAAAAACACGGCAAAAGAGCTGCTGTATGTGCAAACTGCCACGTAGAATACTACTTTGCGGGTAAAGAAAAAGCAGTAACATTCCCTTGGGATAAAGGTGTTGATGTTGATAGTATCGAAAAATACTATGATGAAATTAAATTTACCGATTGGGTACATAGTTTATCTAAAGCACCAATGCTAAAAGCACAGCACCCAGATTTTGAAACTTGGTCACTTGGTACACACGGTAAAAATGGCGTAACTTGTATTGATTGCCATATGCCGAAAGTAGAAAGTAAAGATGGTAAAGTTTATACCGATCACAAAATTGGTAATCCATTCGATAATTTTGAACATACCTGCAAAACTTGCCACGAACAAAGTAAAGAAAGTTTACAAGCTCGTGTGAAAGAACATAAAAAACAGATCAAAGATGTAATGATCCGTTTAGAAGATCAAATCGTGAAAGCTCACTTTGAAGCGAAAGCTGCTTGGGAAGCTGGTGCAACGGAAGAAGAAATGAAAGGTGCATTGCAAGCAATTCGCCACGCTCAATGGCGTTGGGATTACTCAGCAGCAGGGCACGGCGGCCATATGCACGCTCCAGATGTTATTTTACACGTTATTGGTACAGGGCTAGATCGTGCAGCAGAAGCTCGTACACAATTAGCAGTAATTTTAACTAAACACGGGGTGCAAACACCAATCCAATTCCCAGATATTTCAACCAAAGAAAAAGCTCAAAAAGTTATTGGTTTAGATATGGATAAAGAACAAGCGGCTAAAGATGAGTTCTTACGCACTGTTGTTCCTCAATGGTTAGATGAAGCAAAACAGAAAGGTTTATTACCTGCTGATGCAAAACAATAATCGGCTAAGTGAGGTGCATTATGAAACATTTTTTATCAAAAGTAGGGCGAATGCTTGCCCTACAAGCGGTAACATTAGTCGGTTTTTTTGCAATTTCATCAACGGCTATGGCGGAAATGCCAGCACCACCCAAGCCATTGTGGGAGCAGAATACAGATGATGCTACTATTGCAAAAGATGCGCGTCGTGATCCTAATACTTACTGTGTTAATTGCCACGGACATTTATCAAATTTTAAACATCACGGCAAACATTTTCAGCACGGAACAGTTAGCCCAAATACAGGTAAGCCTTTAACTTGCGTGAGTTGTCACGGTAATATCTCTGAAAATCACCGTAAAGGCGTGAAAGACGTGATGCGTTTCAATGCCTTTGGTAAAGCTAAAAATAAAGACCTTGAGCGTTCTCCACAAGAACAAAACCAAGTCTGTTTTGCTTGCCATAACCCAGATAAATTGCGTGAAGTCTTTTGGGCACACGATACCCACGCAAATAAAATGGCGTGTGTAAACTGTCATAAACTTCACCCAGAGCAAGAGCCAATGAAAGCGACTGAACCAAAACAACGTGTGAAACTTTGCGTTGATTGCCACAGTCGTATTCACGAAAAAAAATCAAAATCGCTAGAGCCAGCTAAGGAAATCAAATGAGTTGTTCCCGTCGAGATTTTGTCTCAGGTGCGGGAGCCTTAATTGCTGTTGCAGGTACAACAGGGCTTGCAACAAGCTCAATCACTCTTGCTACTGAGAAAGAAAAGAAAACCATTCGTTATGCAATGGTACACGATGAGCAATCTTGTATTGGTTGTACAGCCTGTATGGATGCTTGTCGTGAAACAAATAATGTGCCAGAAGGTGTATCTCGTTTAGAAATTATTCGCAGTGAACCTTATGGCGAATTTCCTAATGTGAAGTATGAATTTTTCCGTCAATCTTGCCAGCACTGTACAAATGCACCTTGTGTAAGTGTTTGTCCAACAGGGGCATCATTTATTGATAAAAGTACAGGCATTGTTGATGTGAATGGCGATCTCTGTGTTGGCTGTTCGTACTGCATTGCTGTTTGCCCTTATCGTGTGCGTTTTATTCATCCAGAGAAGAAAACCGCAGATAAATGTAATTTCTGTCGAGATACTAATCTCGCACAAGGAAAGCAACCTGCTTGTGTAGAAAGTTGTCCAACGAAAGCATTAACTTTTGGTGATTTAAATGATCCAAATAGTGATGTGGCAAAAATGATCAAACAGAAACCTGTTTATCGTACCAAAGTAGAATTAGGCACACAGCCTAATCTTTACCATATCCCATTTGAACACGGAGAGCCAAGACGATGAACAACTATGTTGCATTTCAAACGCCTAATCTCGTATGGGATTCTACCATTGCGATTTATCTCTTTTTATTAGGGATTTCAGCAGGAAGCACATTGCTTGCCGTATTATACAAACGTAGCCATAAACTGACTAATCCAAGTGAGAGTTGGATCATTCGTAGTGCGGCAATAATGGCTCCAGGGGCAACAATCATTGGTTTAACATTATTGATTTTCCACCTTGCTCGCCCTTGGACATTTTGGTATTTAATGTTTAATTACCAATTTGACTCAGTGATGTCGATGGGCGTAATGTTATTCCAAGTCTTTATGGCAGTACTATTTATTTGGTTAGCGATTATTTTCAAAAACCTAATTGCCAATTTGCTTGAACGTTTTATTCCATCACTCAGATTTGTTGTGAATTTGATTGGGATTGCAGAAAAATTTGTTAATTTAATTGAATTATTCTTACTTTTCCTATCCGTAGCGTTGGGGGCTTATACGGGCTTTTTACTCTCCGCACTGATTAGTTACCCAATGTTAAACAACCCTGTGTTACCAATTTTATTCTTAGCATCGGGTACGTCATCGGGTATCGCAGCACTTTTAATCGCTATCTTAGTGGTAGGAAAAGTCTCAACTCATTCCGATGAAGTTCACTTTTTACATAAATTTGAAACACCTACGGTATTGATCGAAATCCTACTACTTTTTGCTTTCTTTGTAGGGCTATACTTTGGTGGCGGACAAAAGACACTAGCAGCAGTCAATGCCCTAACAGGTTTTTGGGGAAGTGTATTTTGGATTGGCGTTGTTTTAGTGGGAATTTTATTTCCGCTTATGGCTAACCAACTTGCAAGCCATAGCCTCAAACATCGCAAAGGTTTTATGTTACTGTTAGCAACGGCTGGATTAGTTGGCGTCTTGTGCTTACGTTATTTTATCCTATATGCAGGTCAGCTAACTATTGCTTAAATATTCCGACAAAAGCGGTTAAATTACATTTAATCAGACCTCTGACAAACCCTAATTTGTTGTATTCAATAAACGGACGCCAGCGTGGCGTCCCTACATAACAAAATAAAATTTGTTATTTTTCAATTGGTTATAACTTTTCTTGTAGGGACGCCACGCTGGCGTCCGAATGAAAAAAGACTTTGTCAATAATCTGGTTAAATTACATTTAATCTTTGCAAATATAACTAGAGCCTTTATCTACTTTGAGATAAAGGCTCTTTTGTTGAGAAAAGAATAAGTTAAGTACAAAGAAAGTAAAAATTAGCCATAACTAATCCTTTACTTAAAGATTATGCTAGGGTAGAATGACGCACCTTTTTTAGTTCTATGCTGCTCACGATTAAGACTAAAACAGACTAATCGAAATAGATTGCAGCTTATTTTAAACATATATTTCCTTGAGGTGATGGCATATGCCAGTAATTAAAGTTCGTGAAAATGAATCATTTGACGTTGCATTACGTCGTTTCAAACGCTCTTGCGAAAAAGCAGGTATTTTAGCAGAAGTTCGTGCTCGTGAATTCTACGAAAAACCAGCTGCAGTGCGTAAACGTGAAAAATCTTCTTTAGCAAAACGTCACGCTAAACGTAATGCTCGTGAGAACGCACGTAATACACGTTTATACTAATTAACGTTTTAACGTTATTCAAGAAACCGTGAAACCAGTTGGAATCACGGTTTCGGCATTTATAAAGATCCCATTTTATAAGCGTTTATATTTTGCAAAATTTTTATAAAATCTGACCGCTTATTATTCTCTCGCAAGGATATTCAATGAAAGGCACAATTCCACGTTCATTTATTGATGATCTTATTGCTCGAACCGATATTGTTGAGCTTATCAACAGTCGTGTGAAGTTGAAAAAGGCTGGGCGTGATTATCAAGCCTGCTGTCCGTTTCATCACGAAAAATCCCCATCATTTACCGTTAGTCAATCAAAACAGTTTTATCACTGCTTTGGCTGTGGCGTTCACGGTAATGTGATCGGCTTTTTAATGGAATATGACAAACTTGAATTCCTTGAAGCGATAGAAGAACTTGCTGCATTACACGGGCTAGAAGTTCCACGAGAGAATGTCTTAAATCGAGACGGAAAGCCACAAGCGAGTTTACAAACCAGACGTAATCTATACGAATTACTCAATGCGGTCGCCCAATTTTACCAACAACAGCTAAACCAAGACCAAGCCAGTCAAGCATATTTAGACTATCGCGGCTTATCTAGCGAAATTATTCAACGTTTTGAAATTGGATTTGCACCTAATGCTATGGATTCTGTCCTACGTAAATTTGGGACAAATCAAGATGAAGTCCAGAAATTATTAGATACAGGAATGCTCTCTAAAAATGATCGTGGAAATGTTTACGATCGTTTTCGTAACAGAGTGATGTTCCCAATTAGAGATAGACGTGGGCGAGTGGTTGCATTTGGCGGGCGAGTGATGAGCGATGAAAAGCCGAAATATCTAAACTCGCCTGAATCTGCAACTTACCACAAGGGTAACGAACTCTACGGTTTATACCAAGCCTTGCAACACAATGAGAATCCTGATTTTCTATTTGTGGTAGAAGGCTATATGGATGTCGTTGCACTAGCTCAATATGGAATCAATAATGCAGTAGCATCTTTAGGTACAGCGACCACAGGTGAGCAAATTCAACAGATGTTCCGTTGTACAGAGCAAGTGATTTGTTGCTATGACGGTGATAGAGCTGGTCGAGATGCGGCGTGGAGAGCATTAGAAAATGCCTTACCTTATTTACACGATGGTCGCCAGTTAAAATTTATTTTCTTACCTGATGGGGAAGACCCCGATACTTTTGTTCGTCAGCAAGGGAAAGAAGGGTTTGAAACCTATTTACAACAAGCACAAACATTAAGCGATTTTCTATTTGATTCGCTATTAGCAGAAGTGGATCTTTCAAGCAAAGAAGGCAAATCTAAACTTGCATCACTTGCTATCCCTCTGATTAAGCGTATTCCTGGGCAAATGTTGCAACTCTATTTGCGTGGTATTTTAGGACAAAAATTAGGCATTTTAGATCCTGCTCAGATTGAAGCACTTTTACCACAACAAGCAAGTACAGCTACTACTCCTAAAATGCCTAAAATTGAACGAACACCGATGCGGTTGTTAATTGGTTTATTATTACAAAACCCATATTTAGTGAATTTTGTTACTGAAGAAATTAGTTTACTCGAACAACTAAATGAGAAAGGTACACCACTCTTTTTAGAATTAGTAAATATTTGCCGACAGCATACAGGGATTACAATGGGGGGATTACTTGAATATTTACGCGAAAGTGAACATTATCGCTCCCTTGAAATACTGGCAAATTGGGATCATTTAGTTACCCCCGATAATGTTGAAGCTACATTTAAAGAAACATTAAGATTTTTTTATAAAAAATTTGTGACGCAGGAAATTGAACGATTACAAGCTAAAGATCGCCAATTTTCCTTAACATTAGAAGAAAAACAGGCTCTTATTGCTTTACTTTCTATGAAAAATTAAGCGGTTACTTACAGGGAATTTTTTACAAATCTACATATCAAGGGCAAAGGGTGGTATAATCCACCACTATTTTGTTCTCGCAAAACGCAAAAACGGATACAACTATGGAACAACAGTCTCAATTAGAAGAACAACAATCTCAGTTAGAACTGCTTATCGCTCAAGGGCGTGAGCAAGGCTATTTAACGTTATCAGAAGTTCACGACCATCTTCCTGAAGAACTTGTCGATGCCGATCAAATCGAAGACATTATCCAAATGATCAACGATATGGGGATCAAAGTACTAGAACGAGCGCCTGATGCAGATGATTTAATGCTAGCAGGTGGTATACCTGATGAAGATGTCGTAGAAGAAGCCACAAAAGTGCTTTCTACTGTGGAATCAGAATTAGGACGTACAACCGATCCTGTACGTATGTATATGCGTGAAATGGGAACCGTTGAACTGCTAACTCGTGAAGGTGAGATTGATATTGCTAAACGTATTGAAGACGGTATCAATGCAGTGCAATGTGCTGTTGCAGAATATCCTGAAGCATTAAGTGAATTTATTGGACGCTATGTTGAAGTAGAATCTGGCACAATGCGTTTATCTGATTTGGTTACCGCATTTGTTGATCCAAATGCAGAAGAAAGCGTTGTGTTAGAAGAGATTGATGTCGATTTAGATGATGAAGAAAACTCAGAAGCTGTTGCTGATGTTGATGATGAGAATGAAGAAGATGAAAGTGATGGTGGGTCTGATTCTGGCGATGATAATAGCATTGACCCAGAGTTAGCACGCGAAAAATTCAATGCGTTGCGTGAACAACACGAGAAAGCACTACAAGCGATCCAAAAATATGGACGTTCAAGCAAACGCTCACGAGATCAAATTCAAGCATTATCTGATATTTTTAGAGAATTCCGTTTAGTGCCGAAACAGTTCGACTTATTAGTTGAATTTATGCAAAAAATGATGAAACAAGTGCGTGCAGAAGAGCGTCAAATTCAACGTTATGCGGTTGAATATGCTCAAATGAAGAAAGCTGATTTCTTAAAAGCATTCCAAGGCAATGAAACATCAGATGAGTGGATTGAAAAAGCAATCAATGCGAAAAAAGGGGCAGTTCCAAAACTTGCCGATTATGCAGAACAGATCCGCATTAACATTGTTAATCTACAAAAATTAGAAGAGCGTTCAGGGCTAACGATTACTCAAATTCGTGAAATTGGTGGTCGTATTTCTGAAGGCGAATTGAAAGCCCGTAAAGCGAAAAAAGAGATGGTGGAAGCAAACTTACGTTTAGTAATTTCTATTGCCAAGAAATACACCAATCGAGGCTTACAGTTCCTTGATTTAATCCAAGAAGGGAATATTGGCTTAATGAAAGCGGTCGATAAATTTGAATATCGCCGTGGTTATAAATTCTCAACTTATGCAACTTGGTGGATTCGTCAAGCAATTACACGTTCAATTGCAGACCAAGCACGCACAATCCGTATTCCAGTGCATATGATTGAAACCATCAATAAACTGAACCGAATTTCTCGTCAATGCTTACAAGAAATGGGGCGTGAAGCCACGCCAGAAGAGTTGGCAGAAAAAATGGGAATGCCTGAAGATAAGATTCGTAAGGTATTAAAAATTGCTAAAGAGCCGATCTCAATGGAAACACCTGTCGGTGATGATGACGATTCACATTTAGGTGATTTTATCGAAGATAGCACGTTAGAATTACCATTAGATTCCGCAACAGCTGAGAGCTTGCGTATTGCAACTAATGAAGTGCTAGAAGGTCTAACACCGCGTGAGGCGAAAGTTCTGCGTATGCGTTTTGGTATTGATATGAATACCGACCATACTCTTGAAGAAGTGGGTAAACAGTTTGATGTAACTCGTGAGCGTATTCGTCAGATTGAAGCGAAAGCATTACGCAAACTGAGACACCCAAGCCGTTCAGAAACATTACGCAGTTTCTTAGACGATTAATTATTTTCCCTTGCTCTATTGGCAAGGGATTTTTTTATCTTTTGCAAAATAATTTCGGAAAGTAACCGCTTATATTTCATTAAGGAGAACATTATGAAAAAGTCATTAATCGCTATGCTTATTTCTTCGGTGTTAATACTAACCGCCTGTGAAGATACGAATCTTCCACAAAAAGTATTTGAAGCGGAGAAGAAAATTGTTCAGCTAGAAACAGACTTCAAAAAATCACAAACAGATTTAACTGCGACAACAGAAGAATTAAATAAACTTAAAAGTGAATATGAAACACTGAAAGGTGAATATTTTACGGCTAAAACTGAATTAGATAAAAAATTAGATGGGTTTCCTGCATTACAAGTAGAAATTAATCCGATCTTTAATAAATCTGAAAGCGTTAAGCACCCGAAAGATCCAGCAGATGAATACTATCGTGAAGAAACAGGCGTTAGTGTTTTTGCATCTTTGCCTACAACAAAAGTTGATTGGTTAGATCAGCTCCTTTTAAAAGAAGCGTTTAAATATGTACAGGCAGAAAATGAAACTGTACCCACAGAGCTTACGCAAGAAATCATCAAAGAACGCTTAGAAAAAGATTACAGCGAGTTAGTTGCAGAGGCGAAAGAGGATAAACCGATTGGCTTAAGTTATAGCCTTGAAAGTAGTTATCTTGGGCAACGTAACCATATTGCTACATTTACAATGGTTCAACATACTTATATGGGCGGAGCTCACGGAATGTATTCCACTCGTTACATCAATGTTGATGCCAATACAAAAGCCGTTATTCAAATTGATGATTTAATCTCACCGAAAAATCAAGCTCAAGTTAAAGAGCTGTTATGGCAAAACTATCGTAATGATCGCTTGAATGAGCAAGGACAATATGATGGCTACGCTAAAAAAGAAGATATTGAGATTTCAGAAAACTTCTATTTTGCACCAGAGGGTATCTATTTTGTGTATGCACCTTACCATTTAGGGCCTTTTGCAGAAGGAGAAGTCAAAATTCTGCTAGATTGGTATTCAGCGAATAAACTGATCAACAGCCCTTACCAACGTACAGAAAAAGATGGCTATGGTTTGAACCCAAACGAAATGTAGTTAGGCTATAAGTATTACAAGCGGTTGGATTTGCAAAGAAATTTACAAATCCAACCGCTTGCTTTTTATCAAACCCCGTGCCGAAAAGCTCCGTCCTTCAGGGCGGAGATGTAAGGCACAAACGGCATAGCCGTTTCAAATCCAACTAATCGGGTGTTTGCTGTTGCTCAATGTATTGGCGAATAATTGAATGGTGTGTCTAATTAAAAACACAA
Organism: Ursidibacter sp. B-7004-1; assembly: GCF_053654055.1. Classification (NCBI taxonomy): domain Bacteria; kingdom Pseudomonadati; phylum Pseudomonadota; class Gammaproteobacteria; order Pasteurellales; family Pasteurellaceae; genus Ursidibacter; species Ursidibacter sp. B-7004-1. Next base: position 67,225 of record NZ_JBSIUP010000010.1, read on the forward strand.
TGTCTGCCGTGTCTAATTTCAGTTTCTTTTTTCATAGACCAAGTGTAGAATGTGGTAAAAATTCCATTCTAAACCTTGTCAATGCAACTACGCAAAGCCTTTAAGTTCGAGATAATGCCAAATGGCGAGCAAATCCGCAGAATTAAACGGTTCTGTGGTTGTTCTCGTTTTGTGTTCAATCGGGCGTTGGCTTGGCAAAATGAGCAGTATGAGCAAAACAATACTTTCAAATTCAGCTACACCAAAATCGCTAATCTGCTTCCAGAATGGAAAAAAGAGTTTGTTTGGTTAAAGGATTGCCACTCTCAAGTGCTTCAACAGTCTTTGAAAGACTTAGAAAGTGCGTTTAAAAACTTCTTTCAAAAACGAGCAGATTTCCCTAAATTCAAGAAAAAAGGCTTGAAAGAGAGCTTTCGTTTTCCGCAAGGTTGTAAACTTGAACAACAAAATAACCGCTTGTATCTCCCAAAAATCGGCTGGGTTCGCTATCGCAATAGCCGTGATGTGGTAGGCGAAATCAAAAATGTTACTGTTAGCCAAAAGTGCGGTCGCTTTTTTGCCAGTATTCAAACCGAATTTGAATACGAAATCCCAACCCACAAAGGCGGAGAAATCGGCATAGATATGGGCATTGCACGTTTTGCGACACTTTCAAACGGTGAGTTTTTTAAACCGTTAAACGCTTTTAAAACCTACAAAGGCAAACTGGCAAAACTTCAACGCCAACTTAAAAACAAAGTTAAATTTAGCCAAAATTGGCAGAAATTAAAGGTAAAAATCGCCAAACTGCATCACAAAATTGCTAACTGTCGCAAAGACTTCTTGCACCAAACTTCAAGCAAAATCAGCAAAAACCACGCAATGATCTACGTTGAAGATTTGCAGGTGTCGAATATGTCCAAATCAGCCAAAGGTACGGCGGAAGCACACGGCAAAAATGTGGCAGCCAAATCAGGCTTGAACCGAGCGATATTAGATCAATCTTGGTTCGAGTTCCGCCGTCAGTTGGACTACAAAACGCAATGGCAAGGCGGTTTTTTAGTGGCTGTTCCGCCGCAAAATACCAGTCGAATTTGCCCTTGTTGCGGTATGACCTCAAAGGAAAATCGCCAAACACAAGCCGATTTTGAGTGCGTAGAATGTGGCTACAGGGAAAACGCCGATGTAGTCGGTGCGTTAAACGTATTGGTGCGAGGGCGAGCAATCGTCCAAGCGTAAAATATCAAGGCAGATAATAATATCAGGGCAGGACGTGTCCGTAGAGCTTGTGAAGTGAACCGCACTAGCGGTCAGCAACAAGAACCCACCGAGAGTAACCCACGCAAAGCGTGGGAGCTAGTAGGAATCTCTATCCTTTAGGGTGGGGAGGATGTCAAATTTAATGATTAGCGAGATGCGACAAATAAACATCAAAACGATGATTCTTCGTTTCTTGGCTAAAATCAGGTTTCTGCTCGGAAAGGAAGGGGGCATAGTCTGGTCGTTTAACGACAACACGTTTACGAGCTAATTGTTTCGCTGGAGAGAAAAAATTATCGGAATCTAAATCTGCCCCCACTAAATGTTGGAAAACCCGCATCTCTTTTTTAACTAATGCACTTTTTTGCTTATGGGGATACATTGGATCAAGATAAACCACATCTGCGTAATCTAGGGTAGGATTTAGCTCACAAATAGAGCGAGCAGTAGAAAGTTTCATTCGTTGCTGCATAAATTGCCCAATCTCAGCGTCAAGGTAGGCTCGTTCTAATCCATCTTCAAGTAAAGCACACACAATCGGGTTACGCTCCACTAAAGTTACTTGGCAACCAACACAGGCTAACACAAAGGCATCTCGCCCTAGCCCTGCAGTTGCATCAATGACTGTTGGTAGATAATCGCCTTTAATACCAACGGCTTTAGCAACGGCTTCACCACGCCCGCCCCCAAATTTTCGGCGGTGTGCGAGAGTGCCATCAACAAAATTGACTGCAATCGCACCTAATTTAGGCTCATCTAATTTGCGTAGTTCTAAACGCTCATTGGTGAGTACCAAGGCTAAGATAGCATTTTTATCGTGAACAAGCTGCCATTTGTCGCAAATAGACTGAAATTTGCTGTGATAATCGCTTTCGTTAATTAGTTGGATCATAAAATAAAATGTTCAAAGAGTTCATCAATATGGGCGTTCAAGCAATCTTTTCCTGCAACATTTTCATTTTGCCACGCTTGTTGCAAAATTTGTGGCGAAACTAACCGCTCATAGTGGTCAGCAAGCGGAAAGTAGCTGATATGCCAAGGCTCTAGCCCGATTTTCTTATCTTCTCTATCCATAAACGGAAAATAAAAACCAAATTGCTCTGCATTAGCAAAGAGCCAATTAGCCAAGCGTTGAAAATATCCCCCTGTTTGATATTCCCAAGGCTCTAGCTGCAATTTTTGCCCTTGTGGTAATAAATCAGGGTCGAAAATATCAATTTCTGTTCCCCAATGATGACGACTTGCCCCAGGAATTGCCGACCAACGTAAAATAGCCTGACATTTTTGCCAATCATTGAGTGAACTTAGATCAATCGCATTACCATCATCATCGTGGACTTTACGCTCGCCATTAAATTTTGCATTCCAAATTTGTTGTTGTCGTTCAAAATCACGAAAGGTACTAGCAGGTTGCAAATTAAACCCTACGTTTTTTGCTGCTTGCTGTAATCGTATAAAGGCAGTAGCAACATCTGCTTGCAAGTAATGGTTTGGGGATAATTCATTTACCAAGGGAATAAGATGTTCTCTTGTTTTTCCTGTGAGTAAATGAGGTAGGTTATGACTATTCATTGCTAATTTAATAAAAAACTCGGTATTTGTTATTCTACCGAGTTTTAGTCGATTAGGAAAATAAAAGGCTATTTGTTTTCGAGGCTTAATTTTTTCCCTTGGTATTCACCAGTAAGTGATTTGAGAAATTCGACGATTTCATTTAATTCTGTGTCAGTAAGCTGTTTACCACTTTGATAAACTGCCATTATTCTCACAGCATCTTTTAGATCCGTAATAGTTCCATCATGCATATAAGGTGCAGTTAGCTCAATATTGCGTAATGTAGGTACTTTAAAACGGTGCATATCATAAGGGTCTTGTGTTTGGACAAATCGCCCTTCATCTGCTTCAGTTATTTCTGTACCACGATCTTTAAAATAGTCTCTATAAAGCCCCATATACTCATAGGAGCGTCCGCCCATTGCGATCCCAGTATGGCAAGTATCACATTTTGCTGATTTAAAATGAGCATAGCCACGCTTTTGGACTTCTGTTAAGGCATTCTCATCTCCTTTTAAATACTTATCAAAGGCACTGTTTGGTGTGATTAAAGTCTTCTCAAACTCGGCTATTGCGTGGGTTAATGTATCACGATTAAAAGCAGGGTAAACGGAAAGGAACTCTTTCATAAAAGCTTCATCTTTCTCAAATTTAGCCAAAATTTCTTCCCAATTTTTTGAGCCCATTTCAACAGGGTTCAGTGGAGGGGCTCCTGCTTGGTCGGCAAGTGTTGCAGATCTTCCATCCCAAAATTGAACAAAATTAAAGGCAGAATTATAAACGGTTGGAGCATTGATACTTCCTTCCTGATTATCAATACCAATAGAAAAAGGCAGACCATCAACACCGCCTTTAGCTAATTGGTGGCAAGTGTGACATTGAATTGTTCCGTCCCCTGATAAACGCCCATCGTGATAAAGTAAATCACCTAATTTCACTTGAGCGGGGTTAGTTTTAAGTTTATCAGGAATAGGCTGAATAGAACGTGTGATATCAACTCCTTCGGTATTCTGTGGAATAAAAAGTTCTCTACGTTGTTGGTAAATCCAATCGAGTAAGACTTTTTGTTCGGTAGGATTTAACTTTGCCCACCAATGAAGATGAACAAAGGTTGGTACAGGCATTGTATTATGTTTAATTGTATATTCCAGTTTGGCTAAATCAGCTTCAGATAATTGAGTTGGATCTTGCATACCATTTAATACGTGATCTAAACGAAAAAAACGGTTAGCGGATAAAATCCCCTGTTCCATTGATTCCTTAATAAAAGGAAGTTGGGTATAAATAGGTAATTCAGCAGAAGGAAGATGACAGTACTGGCAGCTATTATCAAAAAAAACTTTAGCAACTTTCTTCTCTGTTGGGGAAAGCTGAGTCATTTGAGATAGTAGCTTCTCTGCTTGACGTTTGTCGAAAAGGTAGGCATAGCCTACCAGTGATAAGAATGTGGCTATCCCTAGCAATATTATTACAATAAGTCGATTTTTCATTATTAGCTTTGAACTAAAACATCTTCAAGAATTGCATAATAAACTTCACCACAAGTTGCTAAATCGTCTATATCAACGCATTCATTCACTTTATGAATGGTGGCGTTTAATGGACCAAATTCAATGACTTCAGCACCCATTGGTGCGATAAAACGAGCATCAGAAGTACCGCCACCCGTATCAAGACGCGGTGTGATTTGAGTCATTTTTTGCAATACTTTCACTGCTGTATCTACAAGTTTTCCTTTAGCAGTTAAAAAAGGCTTGCCTGATAAATGCCAACTAATACGATATTTTAAGCCATATCTTTCAAGCATTTCTGTTACTTTTTGCTTAATCAAGTCATCGTTTACTTCAGTACAATAGCGTAAGTTAAACTGCACGAACAACTCACCGGGGATAACGTTATTGCTCCCTGTTCCTGCTTTTATATTGGCAATCTGTAAACTGGTTGGTGGGAAGAATTCGTTACCTTGATCCCATTGATAGCTGGTTAATTCAGCCAAGAATGGTAAGGCTTTATGCACAGGATTTTCTGCAAGATGGGGATATGCAACGTGTCCTTGAATACCTTCAATATAGAGATCCGCAGTGATAGACCCTCTACGACCGTTTTTAATCACATCACCTAATTGCTTGCTACTTGATGGCTCGCCAACAACGCAGTAATGGATAGGCTCTTGGCGTTGCACTAGAGTTTCCACCACTTTTACTGTACCGTCTTTAGCCGATGTTTCTTCATCAGATGTAATTAGTAATGCGACTTTGCCTTTATGGTTCGGATTATTTCTTACAAAAGTTTCTGCTGCAACAACCATTGCCGCCAGTGAGCCTTTCATATCTGCTGCACCACGCCCATAAAGCATATTATCGACAATACGCCCCTCAAAAGGTGGGTAGAGCCACTGTTTCTCATCACCAACAGGAACGACATCAGTATGACCAGCAAAAGCAAAACATTGCCCTTCACCGTGAGTTGCCCATAAATTTAAAGTGTCGCCAAAAGGCAGCCATTCCAATTTAAATCCGACAGCTTGCAAACGTTCTGCAATGAGTTGCTGGCAACCTTGATCATCAGGGCTAATAGATGGACGTTGAATTAGTGCTTGAGCTAAGTTAATAATTTGGTTTTTCATATTCTCTATCGAAATCATAAGGTCAATGAATAGAGTTTAACATAGCGAGCGGTTTTAGGAAAAATAAGTTAATGATGTGGATATATTATTTTTCGATCGAGATCGATAATAAAAATGCTCAATATGTGCTAAATGAATGATTTCATTTATGCTGGAGTAATGATTTCTTGAAATTTTATTTTATAGGATTATTATTCCATAGGTGTAATATATGAATTGTGAAGTTGAATATACTGATGAGTTTGAGTTATGGTGGGATACTCTTAATACTGAAGAGCAAATAGCCGTAACTGCCTCAGTAACTTTGTTAGAACGATTGGGGGTAAATCTGAAATACCCCTATAGTAGCCAAATTATTGGTTCTAAATATCGTTTGAGAGAGTTAAGAATTCAGCATAAAGGTAAGCCTTATCGGATATTATATACTTTTGATCCAAGACGAAACGCTATTTTGTTAATTGCAGGAAATAAAGCGAGTAAAAAACGCTGGTATAAAACTAATGTCCCTATTGCGGAGCGTTTATATGAAAAACATCTTCAACAAATAGAGAAGGAGAGCTAAATTTATGGCTAAAAAATTTTCAACATTAAGAGAATCAATGCCAAAAGATGCACAGCGACAAGCATTTGAGCAAGCAGAAGAAATGCTTGAAACAATGCTATTGCAAGAGCTACGCCAAGCGAGAGGATTATCACAAAAAGAAATGGCAGAACGCTTAAATGTAAAGCAACCTGCAATTGCTCGTTTAGAAAAACGAACTGATATGTATCTTTCAACTTTGCGTAGCCATATTGAAGCAATGGGCGGAACATTAGATGTTATTGCACACTTTAATGATACCAGTGTGAAAATTCGCAATCTGACGGAATTGTAACGCCTCACTTAAATGAAAGAGCTACACAAGCAGCTCTTTCTCGGATATTACTTACCAAAAGCCTGTTTATATTCAGTTTCGTTAAAACCAATTAAGGCAACATTATCGGCTAAAACAATCGGGCGTTTAATTAGAGTTGGTTGTTCATTCAGCACTTTTAAAGCTAGTTCTTTACTTAAATTATTTTTAATATCATCATCTAGCCCACGCCAAGTTGTACTGCGTTTATTGACTAAATTTTCCCAACCAAATTTATCTGCCATTTGTGCCAACCAATTTGCATCTAAGCCATCTACTCGATAATCGTGTAACTGTGGCGATAAGCCATTATCTACCAACCATTTAATCGTTTTTTTCACTGTATCGCAGTTTTTAATACCATAGACTTTTGTCATTTTTAATCCTTGTTGATTTTACTAATGTAAGGTTAATTTGCGTCCACCATCGCCGTCCAAATTTTCAATGCATCGGCAGTTTCGGCAACATCGTGAACGCGGACAATTTTTGCACCGTTTTGTACTGCTAATAATGCACCAGCTACACTGCCGACAGTGCGTTGTTCAACAGGTTTGTTCAGCACATTGCCAATCATTGATTTGCGAGATAATCCAGCTAATACAGGGTAACCAGATTGTACAAAAGCATTGAGATGTTTGAGCAGTTGATAATTATGCTGTACCGTTTTACCAAAGCCAAAACCGACATCTAAAATAATATGATTTTGGGGAATACCTGCGGTTAAGCAAGCAAAAATACGTTGGTTGAGAAAGTCGGCAACTTCTTCAACAACATCATCATATTCGGGATTTTGTTGCATATTTTGTGGCGTACCTTGCATATGCATTAGACAAACAGGTAAACCTAATTGTGCGGCGGTTTCTAGTGCATTAGGTTCTTGTAAAGCACGAATATCATTCAGAATATCTGCCCCAACTTTTGCGGCTTGGTGGAAAACTTCTGCTTTAGAGCTATCGACTGAGATTAAGCAATCAAAACGTTGGCGAACTGCTTCTACAACGGGAACAACACGTTCTAACTCGTCAGCTAAATCCACAATAGGGGCATTAGGGCGAGTGGACTCTCCACCAATATCAATAATATCAGCCCCATCATTTAGCATCTTTTCAACTTGGTAAAGGGCTTTATCCAGTGTAAAAAATCTGCCCGAATCGGAAAATGAGTCAGGGGTAAAATTCAAAATCCCCATAATCTTTGGGGAAGTAAGATCTAACAAGCGGTCAGATCCTTGTTGGTTTTTGTAAGAAATTTTCATTATTGAATCACAATATAACGTTGTTGAATATTCTGTTTAAATGAGTCAGGCAACATTTCCCAACGATGTAAATCGATCAACATAGGCAACAAACTTTCTTGTAATACTGTTTGTAACGTTAAGAATTGTTCGGTATTACAGTGATGAAGCACCAAGTCTAAATCACTACCAGAATGCCCATCATCATTTACTCTGCTACCATAAGCCCAAACTTCACAAGTGGGGACGTTTTCTTGCAAAATATGTTGCAAAAGAGCAAGATGTTTGGGGGATAATGCTAGCTTATGCAGTGGTTGTTCCATTGAATATATCCTGCATTCTTCGTGCTAAATTGCGTAGATCGACTAAATAACTTGGCAAAATGTTCAATGTTTTTTCAGCAAAGGCTTCGCCGTAATCGTGGGCAGTGTTATTGCGAGTGGCTCGGTAAGCCAACCATCTTTCAATTTCTTCTTCAGTAAGTAATGAGTGTTTTCCTGCGTGACGGAATAGATCATTAAAAATAAGTTGATCAACCGATTTCGGATTACCTGTATAAAGTTTTAAGGTTTTACGCAATAATTTCCCTGTTGTTTCAAGGGATAATTCAAAACTTTTTATGGCGGCATTACGAAAAAGATCGTACAGCACTGTATCTTCACTTGGCGTTTGTGTTAGCCGAAGAATAGCAGCTTCTAATGTATCTGCAGTATGTAAAAGATGATCAACATTGAGAGTCATTTGTTATCCTTTTGCAAAATATTCTTATTATCCCACCGCTTATTTATCGCTTCTTAACTTGGCTAGAACTGATTTTAGTTGCTTATCCAACGGAGCAGTAATCACCATCTCTTCACCTGTTTTAGGGTGTTCAAAACGGATCGCATAAGCGTGAAGGAATAAGCGAGTTAGCCCAATAGTTTGCATTTTTTGGTCAAACTCACGATCGCCATATTTATCATCTAACGCAATAGGGTGTCCTGCGTATTGGGTATGCACACGAATTTGATGAGTTCTTCCTGTTACAGGTGATGCTTTTACGAGTGTTGCACTCGGGTAACGTTCTTCAATCACAAAACGTGTTTCAGACGGTTTACCATCTTCGCTCACTCGAACAATCCGCTCACCACTAGAAAGCTCATTTTTTAATAACGGAGCTTTAATCACTTTAACGTGAGATTGCCACTGACCACGCACAAGAGCAAGATAATCTTTTTGCACGACTTTTTCTCGTAGCTGCTCGTGTAAATTACGCAAAGCAGAACGTTTTTTTGCTACAAGTAAAATGCCAGAAGTATCTCGGTCAATACGATGAACTAGTTCTAAAAAACGAGCTTCAGGGCGTAATGCTCGAAGTGCTTCAATCACCCCAAAACTTAAACCACTTCCACCGTGAACGGCAATCCCTGACGGTTTGTTGATGATAAGCATCACTTCATCTTCATATAAGATCTGCTGTTCTAATTCGGCAACTTTATTTAATTTGGTTGAAATAGGTGTTTCATTTTTTTCAGCGACTCGCACAGGTGGAACACGCACAATATCTTCGGCTTGTAATTTGTATTCAGGTTTAATTCGCCCTTTATTCACACGCACTTCGCCTTTACGCACAATACGATAAATTAAACTTTTCGGTACGCCTTTTAATTTAGTCAGTAAGAAGTTATCCAGACGTTGTCCAGCTTCATCTTCACTAATGGTAAAAAACTGCACTGTGGCACTAATGATTTTGTCTGTTGTCATTGTTATTACTTATAAAAAAAATTGCATAAATCCTACCACAAATTTACCCTTTGCGGACAAATGGATTGTGCTAGAATTTCATTTTATTTAATGTTGTAAATTTTAGGAGCAAGAATGACAACAAAAACAGAAACCACAGCCAATAGCAGTGGCGTGGCAGAGGTTGTACAGAATTTGAATGTACAGGAAGCGACAAAAGTGATTAAGCAAGTGAGTTCAATGGATTTCCAAATGCTCTTAGAACAGTGGATTATTCCATACGGAACGAAAATTTTACTGGCGATAGTCATTTATATTGTCGGGAAATTTTTAGCTAGGATTTTTAGCCGAGTATTAGGGAGGATTGTACTTGCATCAAGTCGAGATGAAATGTTACAAAGTTTTGTCTCATCAATTAGTTATTTTCTATTTTTACTTATCGTTGTTATTGCTGCTTTATCCCAACTTGGGATTAATACAAGTTCTCTAGTTGCCTTAATCGGTGCCGCAGGTTTAGCAATTGGTTTAGCCTTACAAAATTCACTACAGAATTTTGCAGCGGGTGTAATGATTTTGATCTTTAAACCTTTTAGACGTGGTGATTTTATTGAAGCGGCGGGTACTAGTGGAAAAGTTGAGCAAATGGGCTTGCTCGTACTTGAATTGCGTACGGGCGACAACAAAACTGTACTCGTTCCAAATGGAAAAGTTTTTGCAGATAGTATTACTAACTATTCCCGTAATGAAACTCGCCGTATTGATATGATTTTTGATATTAGCTACGATGCTGATATAGAAAAAGCGAAATCTATTATTGCCCAAGTCTTATTTGATGATGAGCGAGTACTTAATCACCCAGAGCCGACTATTGCTGTTGGTAGTCTTGCGTCAAATAGTGTGCAATTGTTTGTACGCCCTTGGGTTCAAACTTCACAATATGCAAGTACTCAATTTGATTTACTTGAAAAGGTAAAAATTGCTTTTGATAAAGCCGATATTGCAATTCCATATAATCAATTAGATCTTCATTTTCCTGATGAGGGGACATTAACCTTGGGTAAGCCAAAATCATAATCCCCCTATAAAGCGGTTGGATAAGCGGAATTTTTTACAAATTCCGCTTTTTATTTGTTAAAAATTCCCACTGTTTTACCTTTCTATTTTCTACTTAAAATGCCATAATGACACGTTTTTCTCTCTATGCAGACTGCACGGTAGTTTTACAAAAAAATAGAGAAAAAACACAGATTATTGACAAAGTCTTTTTTCATTCGGACGCCAGCGTGGCGTCCCTACAAGGAAAGTTATAACCAATTGAAAAATAACATATTTTATTTTGTTGTGTAGGGACGCCACGCTGGCGTCCGTTAATTGGATACAACAAATTGGGGTTTGTCATCAGTCTGAAAACACCGCTTGTTATCTTAATTAAACAAGCATAACTGATTGATTATGCAGTCAAAAGTTTTGAGTGTAAGACATAAAAAATATCATCATAAGCACAGCTTGTCTCATATTACATTATTAAGACAATCGGGAGATTGCCACTATCGACCTAGTACGACAAAGGCAAGCGTGTATTACAACATAAAACAATAATGAGAAAACACAATGAAAAGAATGTTAATCAATGCAACTCAAAAAGAAGAGTTGCGAGTTGCTCTTGTTGATGGGCAACGTCTATTCGATCTAGATATCGAAAGCCCAGGGCACGAACAGAAAAAAGCCAATATTTACAAAGGTAAAATCACCCGAGTAGAGCCTAGTCTTGAAGCCGCTTTTGTTGATTATGGTGCAGAGCGTCACGGTTTCTTACCGTTAAAAGAAATTTCACGCGAATATTTCCCAGAAGGTTATGTTTTTCAAGGCCGCCCAAATATCAAAGACATTATCCAAGAAGGGCAAGAAGTCATTGTCCAAGTGGGTAAAGAAGAGCGTGGTAATAAAGGGGCTGCACTCACTACTTTTATCTCATTAGCGGGTAGTTACTTGGTGTTAATGCCAAACAATCCGAGAGCTGGTGGGATTTCTCGCCGTATTGAAGGCGATGAACGTTTAGAGCTGAAAGAAGCATTAGACAGCTTAACAGTTCCTGATGATGTGGGTTTAATTGTTCGCACTGCAGGAGTTGGGAAATCACCAGAAGAACTTCAATGGGACTTAAAAGTACTTCTTCATCATTGGGAAGCGATTAAAAAAGCGGCGGAATCTCGTCCTGCACCATTCTTAATTCACCAAGAAAGCGATGTGATTGTGCGTGCAATTCGTGATTATCTGCGTCGTGATATTGGTGAAATTTTAATTGATAACAAAAAAGTCTTTGAGAAAGCAAAAAATCATATCCGTTTAGTGCGTCCTGATTTTATCAATCGTGTACGCCTATACGAAGGTGAAGTACCGCTATTTAGCCACTATCAAATTGAATCACAAATTGAATCAGCCTTCCAACGTGAAGTGCGTTTACCTTCTGGTGGCTCAATTGTTATTGATGTTACTGAAGCCTTAACGGCAATTGATATTAACTCATCACGAGCAACTCGTGGCGGTGATATTGAAGAAACAGCATTAAATACTAATTTGGAAGCTGCCGATGAAATTGCTCGCCAACTGCGTTTGCGTGACTTAGGGGGCTTAATTGTCATTGATTTTATTGATATGACCCCAGTTCGTCATCAACGTGAAGTAGAAAATCGTATTCGTGAAGCAACACGTCAAGATCGTGCAAGAATTCAATTCGGACGTATTTCTCGTTTTGGCTTATTAGAGATGTCTCGTCAGCGTTTAAGCCCATCATTGAGTGAAGCTTCATCACACGTTTGTCCACGTTGTCAAGGCACTGGAAAAATCCGTGATAATGAATCGATTGCCTTATCTATTCTTCGTTTAGTGGAAGAAGAAGCGATTAAAGAGAATTCTGTACAGGTACACACCATTGTTCCAGTTGAAATTGCATCTTACCTACTGAACGAAAAACGTAAAGCCATTAGTGATATTGAGAAACGCCATAGCGTTCAAGTAATTGTTGTACCAACAGAAAGTATGCAAACACCACATTTCAGCGTGTATCGTTTGCGTGAAAATGAAGTTGTTCCAACATTGAGCTATGATTTAGCGAAACGTTATCAAGAACGTGAAGATAATAGCTGTGAAACACATCATCATTCTGAAGATGCGTTAGTTAGCCGTAATGAACCTGTATTAACAGTGGAGTCAGTATTACAAAGTACAGAGTTAAATCTTCAACCTGCTCCAACGCCAACAGAGCCAGCAAAACCATCATTGATTAGCCGTTTATTAGCGACAATTAAAGGTTGGTTTAGTGAAGCACCGAAAGAGCCAGAGAAGAAAACAAAAGGTAAAACCCGTAATTCAAGAGATCGCCGTCAGCAACGCCGTGAGCGTCCTGCTCGTAATGAGCGACAAGAGCGTAAAGCACCACAAGAAGAAGTGAAATCAACGGAGTCGAAAAAACGTCGCGAAGTTGTGGAAGAAGTGGTTGCTGTTCAAGAAAAAGATCGTGATATCAAAGTGGCTGAACGTCGCCAACGTCGTGATTTACGCAAAAAAGTACGAGTTGAAACTGTGGCTGACAATACGCAAGAAACAGCAAACGTTGAAACTACAAAAGCAGAAGTGCCAACCAATGATGTGAAAGCAACAAAAGTGGCTAGCGTTCAGCAATTTGTTGAGTCAAAAGTAGATAATGTTGAACCTGTCATTACAACAGTCGAAACAGAAGAACGCAGTGAAGGGAGAGAGGCTCGTCAGCGTCGTTTACCACGTCATTTACGAGTGGGTAACCAGCGTCGTCGTGAACGTAAAGACGAAGTTAAAGCTACAATGCCATTGACTTCTGCTGTTGCCTCGCCTGAATTTGCAAGCGGTAAGATTTGGATAAAAGTTTGCGAAACTGCAAAACAGGAAGAAAAACCAGCGTTCTTGTCTGTTGATGAAATGTTGCAACAACAAGAGCAAAGTGTTCCATCCGTAGTTGAAAGTAGCACACCTTTTGGTACTGTTGTTACCCAAGAAACAGATCGTGATTTGGTAAAAGAACATCATCAGTCTAAAGTGACGATCGCGAACGAAAATATAGCACAAGAGAAAACGATTACCACTATTGAACCATTTGGTTTAGTGGTTTCTCAACCGACAAATCGTGATCTTGTGAAAGAAAATCACGAACGCCGCCATATTGAGTTAGGTGAAAGCGAGAAGATTCAATCAAATGCTGATGTGGTGAATGTGGAGCAAACGGAGCAGGTGATTGGAATTTACCAAAGCAATTATCAATTTGAGGGTAAATTAGGTACATTTTCCCGAGTGAGCCATACTAAAGCAGCTACAGCGATTGCCACATCTTCCGATGAACAATCTGAACCATTCCCAATTACAGAGTGGCAAGGTTCTAAATACTATTTCTACGGAAAAGGATTTGGTGGGCATAGCAGTGCAGTAAGTCACGTTTATTCAGCATCAAGAACAACAAATTCGGTGCAAGAGTAATCAAATGATGATAAATAGAGAGCCATTGTGAACTTTTTCCAATAATGGCTCTCTAAATACATCGTTTAACCCCTCAATTTAAGGAATTGATTATGAAAAAATCATTATTAGCATTATTAGTATTAGGTTCAACTTTAACTTTAGCAGCTTGTGACCAAGCGAAAGAGAAAGCAGCGGAAGTTAAACAGGCAACAGAAACTAAAGTAGAGCAAGCAAAAACAGCGGTTGTTGAAGCTAAAGATGCGGCAGCAGACAAAGCAGCAGAAATGAAAGATGCAGCGGCAGCAAAAGTAGAAGAAGCGAAAGCAGCTATGGTTGAAGCTAAAGATGCGGCAGCAGACAAAGCAGCAGAAATGAAAGATGTAGCGGCAGCAAAAGTAGAAGAAGCGAAAGCAGCAGTTGTTGAAGCTAAAGATACGGCAGCAGACAAAGCAGCAGAAATGAAAGATGCAGCGGCAGCAAAAGCAGAAGAAGCGAAAGCAGCGGTTGTTGAAGCTAAAGATGCGGCAGCAGACAAAGCAGCAGAAATGAAAGATGCAGCGGCAGTAAAAGCAGAAGAAGCGAAA